>JBKJKS010000389.1:0-2619 GCA_046597295.1 Saprospiraceae bacterium | reverse complement strand
CTGCAACATGGGCGCCGAGATCGGGGCGACCACCTCGGTCTTTGGTTACGACAAGAGCATGGCCCGGTACTTCAAAGCCACCGGTCGCGCGAAAGTCGCGTCGATGTGCAATCGCGTGAGCGACTACCTCACCGGCGACGCCGAATGCTACGCCAACCCGGAGCAGTACTTCGATCAGGTCATCGAAATCAACCTGTCGAAACTGGAACCGCACATCAACGGGCCTTTCACACCCGATCTGGCCTGGCCGCTGTCCAAATTCGCGGAGGCCGTGCGCCAGAACAACTATCCGGCGCGCCTGGAAGTGGGACTGATCGGTTCCTGTACCAACTCCTCGTATGAAGACCTGACCCGCGCGGCGTCGATCGCCCGCCAGGCCAAGGAAAAGAACCTGGAAACGAAGTCGGAATTTACGATTACGCCGGGCTCCGAGCTGGTGCGCTACACGGCCGAGCGCGACGGGCTGCTGGACGACTTTCAACAGATTGGCGGCCTGGTCCTGGCCAATGCCTGTGGCCCCTGCATCGGTCAGTGGAGCCGCCACATCGACGACCTGAAGCGGCCGAACTCGATCATGACCTCGTTCAACCGGAACTTCACCGGCCGCAACGACGGCAATCCGAACACCCATGCGTTCGTGGCCAGTCCGGAGATCGTAACGGCCTTCGCCATCGCCGGCGACTTGACTTTCAATCCGATCAAAGGCACTTTGATCAACCGGAACGGCGAAACCGTCAAACTCGATCCACCCAAGGGCATCGAGGCGCCGAAAAATGGTTTCGACGTGGAAGATGCCGGCTATATCGCTCCGGCCAAGGGCCGTATCACCGTGGCGGTGGCCAAAGATTCGACCCGTTTGCAGTTGCTGAAGCCGTTCAAGCCGATTACCGACCAGGAAATCCAGAACATGCGGGTGCTGATCAAGGCCAAAGGCAAATGCACGACGGACCATATTTCGATGGCCGGTCCCTGGCTGCAGTATCGCGGGCACCTGGAAAATATCTCCAACAACTGCTACATCGGCGCGACCAATGCCTTTAACGAGGAGCGCAATAAGGTGCTCAACCTGTTGACCGGCCAATACGCAGAAGTGCCGGCCTCGGCGCGGTTATACCAGAAGAAAGGCATCGGCACCATCATTTTCGGCGAGGAGAATCTCGGCGAGGGCAGCAGCCGCGAACACGCCGCCATGGAGCCGCGCTACCTCGGCGTGAAAGCAGTTTGCGTCAAATCCTTTGCCCGTATTCACCAGACCAACCTGAAAAAACAGGGCATGCTGGCCCTGACATTCGTGGACAATGCCGACTACGACAAAATCCGGCAGGACGATCATGTGAGCATCCTGGGTTTCGAGACTTTTGCACCCGGCCGGTACTTGCAAATCCGCCTGGACCATGCCGACGGCACCAGCGAAACGTTCGATGTGCAGCATACCTACAATGAAGCGCAGATCGAATGGGTCCGGGCAGGCAGTGCCCTGAATAAAATCCGGAAGGATTTTGGCATGTAATGCCCACTTGAGTGGACCTTTCTATTGTCGTCAACTACAAGTTGGCGTTACCGGCTGTTCGCGCGTAGTGTGCGGACAGCCGGTTTCATATGTTTTAAATTTTGCCTAATTTTGAATTAAATTTACTCGAATGGCCAACACCTTCACCCAAACACATCGCCAATTGGTCTTTGCCGTGAAACATCGCCAAGCATTGATTCAAAGACCATGGCGTGAAGGGCATCCTACTTATTCGGATACACGTACAGCTGTACATCCTCCGCGGTCACGTGGTGGTCGCAGAGGATGAACAGGCGTTCCACCACGTTGGCCAGTTCGCGGATGTTGCCGGTCCAGTTATAGTCCCGCAGGGCCTGCAGGGCTTCCGGGGAGAAGTGCTTGGGCGCGTGGCCGTAGTCGTCGGCAATGCGGCGGTTGAAGTGTTCCAGCAGCAGCGGAATGTCTTCCCGGCGTTCGTTGAGGGCCGGCACTTTCACCACAATCACGGCGAGGCGGTGGTACAGATCCTCCCGGAAACGGCCGTTGGAAATTTCCTGGCGCAGGTCCTTGTTGGTGGCCGCCAGCACCCGCACGTCTACTTTGATCTCCTTACTGTCGCCCACGCGGGTGATCTTGCTTTCCTGTAAAGCGCGGAGTACTTTGGCCTGGGCGTCGAGGCTCATGTCGCCGATCTCGTCGAGGAACAGGGTGCCGCCGCTGGCCTGCTCGAACTTACCCGGCTTATCGGCAATGGCGCCGGTGAAGGAGCCTTTTTTATGGCCGAACAGTTCGCTTTCAATCAGTTCGGAGGGAATGGGGGCGCAGTTGACTTCCACGATGGGCCCGTCGGCGCGGTGGCTTTTCTCGTGTATCCAGCGGGCGACCAGCTCCTTGCCGGTCCCGTTCTGGCCGGTGATCAGTACGCGGCTGTCGGTGGGCGCCACGCGTTCCAGCATCCTTTTTATTTCCAGGATGGGCGCGCTTTCACCGATCATGTTCACGCCCTTGTTGCCTTTCACCTGTTTGCGCAGCACCTGGGTGGTGTTCACCAGGTCGGCGCGTTCCAGCGCGTTGCGCACGGTGATCAGCATCCGGTTGAGGTCGGGCGGTTTGGAAATGAAGTCGAAAGC
>JBKJKS010000046.1:0-7253 GCA_046597295.1 Saprospiraceae bacterium | reverse complement strand
TCGTTGCGCGCCTGTAGCGCATCGGCCTGAATCAGCGCCGGGCGGACCTGCTCAATCAGCAAACGACGACTACAGTAGCCAAGCGTACCCTCAATCGTCTGCTGGTACGGGTACCGGACACTGCTTTCGAAGTAGACGAAAATCTGGTGAATAACTACCGCCCCGATCGCAGCGCGCTGATCACCAAAATATTGGCCCAAAATCCGACGCTGGTCGCCCTGCAGAAAACGGCGGAGGTCTCCGCGCTGTTGGTGGAAGAAAGCCAGACACTGAACAAAGTACGCATCACCGGCCTCGGCCAGCTGAGTGCCCAACGGGCGGATAATGGAGCGGGCTTTACCAAAAGCAACACCCAGGCGGGCCTTTCTGTCGGCGCAAACCTCGTGGTTCCACTCTATACCGGCGGCAATCTGCGTCGCCAGGTCGAGGTGAGCCGGCTGGCCGCGCAGCAGGCCGCGCTGCGGGTGGACGTGCAGCGCATTATCATCGAAAGCGATCTGGACAATCAGATCTCCGTATTTCAGACCCAGCAGCAGGTACTTGTGCTGGAAGAGGAGAACGTGCGCAATGCCCGCGAAAATTTGAACGTCAGCACGGAGCGCTTCCGCCTGGGGCAGGCCAATGGGCTGGAGATTCAGATAGCACAAAACACCCTGGAGCAAGCCCTGTCGCGGCGTAACCTGGTGCTGTACAACCTAAAAATAGCCGAGTTGCAACTGCGGTTTCTGGCCGGCGAGCTCTGAACCACCAGCCGGCATTTAATAAAATCAATTTCGATGACAACGTCTTCCCCTGCCAATAAAGAAGCCATTATCGTCGGCGCCGGACTGGTGGGCGCCCTCTGGGCCGTGTTCCTGGCCCGCCGCGGCTATGCTGTGAAAGTATTCGAACGCCGGACCGATATGCGCGCCGCCGGGTATCAGGGCGGTCGATCCATCAACCTGGCGATGAGCGTACGCGGCTGGAAAGCCCTCGAGCAGGCGGGTATCCGGGAGAAGATCGAGCAAGTAGCCATCCCCATGCCGGGCCGCATGATGCACGCGGTGACGGGGGAGTTGACTTTCCAACCCTATGGCAAAGCCGGCGAAGCCATTTATTCCGTCTCCCGCGGCGGCCTGAACCTCGAACTGCTGCGGATAGCCGCCGAATTCCCCAACGTCGAATTCTTCTTCGAGCACCGCTGTGTGGAGGTGGATTTGCAGCAGCCGAAAATCACGATGGAGAACCTGCGCAACGGCGAGCTGAAAACGCTGGATGCGCCCCTGCTTTTTGCTGCCGATGGCGCCTTCAGCGCGGTACGCTACGCCCTGCAACGCACCGATCGCTTCGACTATGCCCAGGAATATCTGGAACATGGCTATAAGGAACTCAGTATTCCGCCGGCCGCATCCGTGGACGCATCTCCTTATTTCCCCTACCGCATGGACCCGGGCGCGCTGCACATCTGGCCGCGCGGCAATTTTATGGTCATCGCCCTGCCCAATGCCGACGGCAGTTTCACCTGCACCCTCTTTCTGCCTTTCGAAGGCGCCGTATCATTCGAACGGTTGCAGAGCGATGCCGACATCCTGCACTTTTTCCAGACTTATTTTCCCGACACCGTAGCCCTGATGCCGACGCTGGTCGCGGACTTCCGGCAAAATCCGACCGCATCGCTGGTCACGGTGAAATGCAAACCCTGGCAATGGCAAAACCGGATTTTGCTCATGGGCGATGCCGCGCACGCCATTGTGCCCTTCTATGGCCAGGGTATGAATGCCGGTTTTGAGGATTGTACGATGCTGGATGCGCTGTATGAAGATTATGCCGGCGACTGGTCACAAATCATTCCGGCTTTCGCCAAGCAGCGGCAGCCGGATGGCGATGCCATTGCCGAACTTGCCCAGCGCAATTTTGTGGAAATGCGGGACCTGGTCGCCGACCCGCGGTTTCTGCTGCGTAAAAAAATAGCGGCTCAGCTGCATGCGCGACACCCGGACTTTCTGCCGGTGTACTCCATGGTGACTTTCAGTACCACGCCCTATCACCTCGCTCTCCGGGAGGAAGAGGCACAGAATCAACTATTTGCACAGATTTTGGATCTGGAAAACATCGAGCACAACTGGGCGGGTCCGGAAGTAGAGGCTGCTTTTCAAGCCTGGCGTAAGCGCTGAGGGAAAGCCGATGCTCAGGACCTGGTTTTTAAAAAAATTTCCGCGCTTTTAAAAAATGTTTGTACATTTGATGTTGATACACTTATTGTTCACTTTTAAAATGACAACCAATGGCATCGACAAAATGGACCATCGACACGGCGCACTCCGAAATCAACTTCCGGGTGAAGCACATGATGATCAGCACGGTAACGGGCGGGTTTGAAAGTTTCAACGCGGAAGCAGAATCGGAAGGTGAAGACTTTTCCGGAGCGAAAGTTTCCTTTACGGCGGACACGGCCTCCATTAACACCCGCAACGAGCAGCGGGACGGGCACCTGAAAAGCCCGGAATTCTTCGATTCCGAACGGTTTCCACAGCTGAAATTCGTGGCGAACAACGCGACCACTCCGGATGCGAACGGCAAATACTCGCTGCAGGGTGACCTGACCATTCGGGACGTGACGAAACCCATTACCCTGCAGGTCGAATTCGGCGGTACCGCCGTGGATCCTTGGGGCAACACCCGGGCCGGCTTTGAAATTAACGGCGAAGTGAACCGCAAAGAATTCGGGCTGGTTTGGGATGCCATCACTGAGACGGGCGGCATCGTACTGGCCGATACGGTGCGCATTCATTGCCATGTGGAATTGATCAAACAACAGCCGGCAGCGGCGGCCTAAAGCAGTTTACAATACTGCTTCCGCACGGCGTTCGGCCATGCGTTCCTTCATTTTGCGCCAGCTCGGTCCGATGAGGCGGTTCAAGCCTTTATCCACGACATAGTGGGTGGCGATGTTGGCCAGGCCGCGCATGCGGGCCGGGATGGAGCCGAACGAGCGCAGGCTGATGGAGTAGCCTCCATCGGTGTACTCGATGTAGTGCCAGTACCCGGAGGGAATGTAGACCGTCTCTCCGGGTTCCAGCATCACCTCGTAGCCCTTGGCGAGGGCCAGGGCGGGGTAGCGCAACAGATCGGGACGATTGATATCCACGTAACTGGCCACCGTATAGGGATGGCGATATAACAGCCGGCTTTGATCGGGGGCGAACAGGATGACGCGCTTGCGACCATGAATCTGGTTGAGGAACACATGGCTCATATCAATATCGTAGTGCAGGGTCACTTTGGAGCCCTGACCGCCGAAGAACATGAACGGCAGCTCGTTTACAAAGCCATCCATGATGGCGGGAGTGCGAAAATCCTCCCGCAGCTCCGGCGCCTCCCGAAATATATTCCACAGAAAAATGCGCAGGTCGGTAGGTCCGGATTCCAGGATTTCCAGGTACTCCCGGAAAGAGATGATCCGGTCGGGACTCATGTAGCCCTTGCCGGGCTTGGAGTAATTATTGGAGACTACCGGAACCCGCAGCTGGCCATATTTGGTTTTGAAATAATCAATGGTCCATTTCTCCCGTGCGGGCCAGGCGTCCATCAGATCCGTTAAGACGACCGGAACCATCGGCTCCAGAAATTCTGTCGCAAAAGTTTGGGGATCGAGACCAGTGCGGCGTTCAATGGGTTGTAACTCCAGCATCCTGCAATAATTTTTTTGTGAACGAAAACGCCCGATAGCTCAACGCTGGGGATTAGTTCGAGACAAAAGTAACACGGAAACAGCGTTTGTTAATTAGCGATTATCATCCATCTTTGCACAATGCCTATTCCTTCGCTTGACCTCACGATCCTTCGGGAAAATTACATTCGCCAGGCGCTTTCCGAAACCGAGCTGCTGCCCGATCCGGTGGCCCAGTTCGCTACCTGGTTTCGGGAGGCTATGGACAGTCAGGTCCGCGAGCCCAATGCGATGACCCTGGCCACTGCCAGCCGCCAGGGCAGGCCCAGCGCCCGGACCGTACTGCTGAAGGGCTTTGATGCGGCCGGCTTTGTTTTTTATACCAACTACGAAAGTCGGAAAGGGCAGGAACTGGCGGAAAATCCCCAGGCGGCGCTCTTGTTTAACTGGCTGGATCTGGAGCGTCAAATCCGCATCGAAGGGCTGGTGGAAAAAATTACGCCGGCAGCGTCATTGGCCTATTTTCAGAGCCGCCCCAAGGGTAGTCAGATTGGCGCCTGGGCCAGTCCGCAGAGCCGGGTGATCGCCGATCGTACGGTGCTGGAAACGGCGGAGTCGGCGTTGCGCAGCCAGTATGCCGCAGCCAACACGTTGCCATTGCCGCCCTTCTGGGGTGGTTACCGCTTGCGGCCCGATCGGATTGAATTTTGGCAGGGGCGGTCTAACCGCCTGCACGACCGCATACTTTATAGCCGCCGGGAGGAAGGCGACTGGTCGCTGGCGCGCCTGGCGCCCTAAGTCATTCAGGGCAGGCGGTACACGCGCAGCTGGCGCGCATCCCAGATCAACAGCCGCTGCTCGGTCAATCGGAAATGGCTGTTTTCATCCACTGCCCCGGGCAACAGGATGTTGATATCGGCCAGGGGCCGGGTGGTGCGAATACGCAGACCTTCCTCCGTTAACGTATACTGACGCCCATCTAAAGCGTAGAAATCCCTGCCCGGCAGATCGGGCCAGGTCGCCAGCCACGCGGCATACTGGTCGAAAATAAAAATGCCCTGCTGCCGGTCGGCCAGGTAGACCTGATGGCCAATTTCCTTCAGCTCATCCCCCGTCGGCGGTGCGGCAACCAGCTGGTTCAAGGCCGGCGTTTCGAAAAGCACCATACCCTCCGGCGTTATTTTTTTTAATTTGAACAGGGCCTCGTCGTAGGCCCACAGGTTGCCATCGAAGGACATAGCCACGCTGCGAACGATGGTAAAACCGGCCGCATCCAGCGAAAGTGCCCCCAATTCGGTCAGGCTGCGGTCGAGAAAGACAACGGTGCGAAAATCGGCGTACCACACCAGCAGTTTCAGCGGATTGGCCGCATCGATGGAAGTCGCTGCGCCCAGCCGGTTGTTGCTGTAACGCGCCAGGCGGCGGCCCTCGGCATTGTACTTTTCCAGGGCATTGTCGGGGGTGAGGATGTAGAGATTACCCAGGTTGTCCGTGGTGGCAAAGGTGGCGGATACGGGCAGGGATTGGAGTAGGACCAGGGTATCCGTGCTCTGTGCGGACAAGCGCAGGCTCAGGTGAAAGCAAAAAACGAGGCATGCTAAGGAGTGGAACCGGGAAAACCGGCTGAAAAAGGGTAGCGTCATAGGTCGTACTAAGATAACGGGATTTCCCAGGTAAATGAATAATACTTATTTTTTCCCGGGTTCGAGGTTGGTGGGCAGTGCTGACCTGCTAAAAATCCGCTCAGGTTTATTGGAAAGTCTCCCAATATTACCCAATCTTTGCATCATTGTACTAATACACCAGTACAGACATTTTTTCAGGAACGCCTGCCCAATTTGCGCCATATGCACACCCTCACTGCCCGCCTGCCCTATTCGGATGCCTTACCCCTGTACCGGCAGCTGAAGAACGAAATGCCCTCCTGCCTCTTCGAATCGGCCTCGGCGGTGGACAAATCGAGCCGGCTATCGGTGATCGGGCTGGAGCCGACCTTGGAATTGCTGGGTAAAGATGACTCCCTCCGCCTGCGTCTGCTTCACCCGCACGGGCGGCCATTCTACGATTTCATCCACGCGGAGTACCGGGCATTCGTGGAAACGGAGCGCGATGGCCAGCTGCGTCTGCGCATCCCGAAACTGCCTTTTTCGGGTGCGGAAGAGGATCGACTCGACCGGCAAAACATCGTGCAGCCCCTGCGTCGGGTGTTGGCCGAATTTCATTCGACGGATAAGAATTTCATGGGTTTCTATGGGGCGCTGTCTTACCAGTTCGTCTACCAGTTCGAAGACCTGCAGCATCAAAAACCCTGCGCCGAACCGGATTTTCATTTATTTCTATTTGACAATATATTGATTTTCAACCACCTGACCCAGGATTTGACTTTATACGTTACCCGGGAAAAGCAGGTGGAGGCGGAACTGGAACTGGAAATACTACGGGAAAAATGCGCGGTGGCGCAGGCAGCGCTGCTGGAGCATAAGGAAGTGAACATCCCGCTGCAGGTCGGTAAAATTACCGTCACGCCCGACGACGAAACTTTCAAAAAGCAGGTGGCGCGCGGCGTGCAGCTCTGCTTCGAAGGTGAGCTGCTGGAAATTGTGCTCAGCCGAAAACTGACCACCACCTATACCGGACACCCGCTGGCCTTGTACGAGCGCTACAAGTCGATCAATCCGTCGCCCTATCTTTTCTATTTTGATTTCGGGGACGAGGTCCTGCTGGGGGCCAGTCCGGAGATGATGCTGCGGTATGAAAACGGCCGGGCCACGCTGCGTCCCATCAGCGGCTCGGTGCGCCGCTCTGACGATCCCATCGAGGACCATCGGCTGATGATGGAGCTGTTGAATTCGCCCAAAGAAAATTCCGAACTGGACATGCTGATCGACCTGGGTCGCAACGACCTGGCCCGGATTTGCCAGCCGGGTATCGAGATTGACCATTACCGGATCGTTGAAAAATATTCGCACGTGACCCATACGGTCGCCCAGGTAAGCGGCGTGCTGCAGCCGCGCTATTCCGGCTTCGATGCGCTGATCGCCAGCCTGAATGCCGGCACCCTGACCGGCGCCCCTAAGGTAGCGGCCATGGAGTACATCGAACAGATCGAACAGCATACGCGGGGCTACTACGGTGGCAGCATTGGCTGGCTGCTGCTGAACGGCGACGTCAATACCGCCATCACCATTCGCACCGCTCATCTGCGCGACGGGCTGCTGCAGTTTTGCGCCGGGGCCACGTTGCTCTACGAGTCCGTGCCGGAAAGCGAGCTGCAGGAAACCAGGATCAAAGCGGGCGCTTTTCTGGCGGCGGTGGCTACCTTTCAGGATTGACCACCGGTTATTTTTTGTAGTCCAGAATATTCAGGTGCCAGGGGCAAAACTCGGCGTCGTGCGGGTCATTAGACGCGATGACCACCAGCCGGTCGGCGGCGTATTCGTGCAGCAGGTTTTTGTACCACGCCACCCCTTGTTCGTCCAGGTTGGTGGCCGGCTCATCCAGCAGCAGGATGGGGGAAGCGGAACAAATGGCCAGGGCCAGTTTCAGCCGCTGCTTCATGCCGGAGGAAAAAAAACGGATCTCTTTGGTCCGGGCGCGGGGCAGG
>JBKJKS010000557.1:0-8235 GCA_046597295.1 Saprospiraceae bacterium | reverse complement strand
TACGATATAAATTTCAAAGCAGTGGCCGACATGTGGAACCATGGTTCAGTGGTGCGCAGCTGGCTCATGGAACTGATGTCCGACGCTTTTTCCAAAGATCCTAAGCTGGATGCTATCCGCGGCGTGATGAATTCTTCCGGCGAAGGCAAATGGACCCTGGAAACGGCGCTCGATCTCGGTGTGCCGACCCCGGTCATCGCGCTCTCGTTGATGATGCGCTACCGGTCGCAGCAGGACGATACCTTCTCCGGAAAAGTGGTGGCTGCCCTGCGCAATGAGTTCGGTGGCCACGCCGTAGAGAAAAAATAAACGGTCGGCTTGCTGACGGACCAACCGGGTTGGACGTCGGACCTCGGGATATTGACGTTCGGATATACATTGAAAATCCAACGTCCGTAGTCCACTGTCTAACCGTCCAAATTCCATTGCGCTATGGCTCTTTTGCTGCTGATCGCCAGCATCGCCTGCCTGCTTGCCCTGATTATTTTGCTGAAAATCAACGCTTTCCTGGCGCTGATCATCACGGCTGTCCTCACTGGGCTGGCCGCCGGTATGCCGGCGGCGGAAGTGTTGAAGTCGGTACAAGGCGGCATTGGCAGTACCCTCGGCGGTCTGATCCTGGTGCTCGCCCTGGGCATTACGTTGGGCAGTATCCTGGCGGAGACAGGAGCGGCGCAGGTCATTGCCGGACGACTGCTGAGTATATTTGGCGTTAAACATGCCGATTGGGCGGTGCTGGTCACCGGTCTGGTGGTAGGCATCGCCATGTTTTATAATGCCGGTTTCGTGGTGGTCGCACCGCTGGTTTTTTCCATCGCTGCGGCAACGCGGCGATCACTCGTCCCGCTGGCTATTTCGATGGCTGCTCCACTCTCGGTCACCCACGGTTTCCTGCCGCCGCACCCGGGAGCAACCGCCATCGCGCTGACCTTTCACGCCGATCTGGGACGAACGCTGCTGCTGGGTTTGGTGGTCGGCATCCCGGCTATGCTGATGGCGGGTATTTTTTTGCCCCGGTTTTTGAAAAACATCCACGCCGATCCGCCGGAAGGCTTGTTTGAAGCGAAAAAAATAGCCGGGGAGCGCTTACCAGGTTTTATCAAAAGCATCGGTATTGCCTTGATGCCGGTGGTGTTGATGGCGGTCGCCACCGTGGTGGAACTGAATCTGCCGGCGACCCATCCGGTCTACGCCTGGGCTAAATTTTTCGGCGACCCTGGCATTTCGCTGTTGCTGGCCGTGCTGGCAGCGCTGATTTTTTTGACCAAAAAAAGCGGTACTTCGCTAAAATCCACCGGAACGGTCCAGGATTTACTGGACCAATCGGCCGTTTCGATGGGCGCAGCGGCCATGCTGCTGCTCATCCTGGCGGCGGGCGGCGCCTATAAGCAGGTGCTGCTGGACAGCGGCCTGGGCACGGCGCTGGCCGGACGTCTATCGGGCCTGCCGGTGTCTCCGCTGGTACTGGGTTGGACCATCGCCACCTTGCTGCGGATCGCCGTGGGTTCGGCGACCGTCGCTGGTATGACTGCCGCCGGGCTGGTGCTGCCCCTGGTCGCGGCCAACGGTACCTCTCCGGAACTAATGACCCTGGCCATCGGTGCTGGTAGCCTGATGTGTTCCCACGTCAACGATACGGGCTTCTGGATGTTCAAAGAGTGGTTTGGCCTGAGTTTAGGAGCTACCTTTCGCACCTGGACGGTGATGGAAACCATTATTGGTGTAATGGGGCTGGCCGGGGTACTGGTCCTGAATTTATTTATATAAAGAATGCTCATCAGCCTCGACATCGGTACCACGAATGTAAAAGCGGTTGCTTTCAGCGACCGGGGTGCGGTCTGGGGGGCTGCCGAACGGCGTAACCAGATCTTAGTACCGCAAGCGGGCTGGAGTGAGCAGGAGCCGGCGGCTATTCTGCAGAATATGCGCGAAGTTTTGCAGGAAGCACGGCTGGAGGCCGGTCAGCGCGAGCCTTTGCGCGGCCTGGTATTTTCGTCTGCCATGCACGGTCTGCTGGCGGTGGATACCGATGGCCAACCCCTCACCAATATTCTGCTCTGGTCCGACCTGCGGGCGGCCGCCCTGGCCGAGCCGCTGCGGCGCAGTAAGACCGGGCTGCAAATCTACCGGCGCACCGGCGTACCTATTCACCCGATGTCGCCACTGCTCAAAATTATGTGGCTGCGCGAAAATACGCCCGCCCTCTTTGCGCGGGTGCATAAGTTCCTGGGTATCAAGGAATTTTTGCTTTTCCAGCTCCTGGGCACCTATCTCAGCGATTTATCCATTGCTTCGGCCACCGGCTTGCTGAACACCAGGCGCAATCGCTGGGATGAACGCGCCCTGGCCCTGGCCGGCATCACGGCCGCACAACTGCCGGCGTTGGTCAAGCCAACGCTGGTGCAGGTGTTACCCAAAAAGGTGACGACCGCCCTGGATTTGCCGAACGACCTGCCTATTGTGGTGGGTGGCAGCGATGGCGCATTGGCTAACCTGGGCTCCGGCGCTGTTGCGCCTGGCCAGTGGGCGGTTACGATCGGTACCAGCGCCGCCATTCGCATGGTGACCGACCAGCCGATGACCGAAGCGAACATGCGCTCTTTCTGCTACCGGCTGGATGAGACGCGCTGTATTGTGGGCGGGGCCAGTAACAATGGTACGAATGCCCTGGAATGGCTGCGAACCACCGTGTTTGCTTCGCGTCTCCCGGCGGGTGCATTTGCCGGTCTGGCTGGCGCGGTCAGTCCGGGTGCCGCCGGCTTACTCTTTTTACCCTACCTCCTTGGCGAGCGGGCGCCGCTGTGGGATGCCGGGGCCCGGGGCAGTTTTCAGGGCTTGAGCGCACAGCACGGTCAGGCGCACTTTGTTCGGGCGGTCATGGAAGGGGTGCTATTCAATTTAAAAGTGATCGCCGAACCATTGGAAAAGGTACAGCCCCTGCGGGTTATTCATGCCGGTGGTGGTTTTTCGCATAGCCGCCTGTGGGTGCAAATGCTGGCGGATATATTTCAGGTACCCATTCACCTCGACCGGCGCGGCGTGGATGCTTCGGTGCTGGGCGCCTTGCAAATCGGGCGCAACGCCTTGGGTCTGGCGGCCCTGCCGGTGAAGCATAAGCCCAGGGTAGTCCAGCCGGATAAAAAGCAGGCGAAAGTTTATGCGGAAGCGTACGAGGTATTCAAAAAATTGCTGTCTTTATGATCCTGCTCGACGGAAAATTACTTTCTGAAAATATTAAAACCGAACTGGCTGCGGAGGTCGCCCAACTCCATGCCCGGGGTGGCAAACGACCCCACCTGGCGGCTGTGCTGATCGGTGAAAACCCGGCCAGCCAGGTCTACGTGCAGAGCAAGATCAGAAGTTGCGAGCAGGTCGGTTTTAAAAGCAGCCTGGTGCGCCGGGCAGCCGATGTGACGGAGACCGAACTGCTGGACATCGTACACCAGCTCAATGCGGACCCGGACGTAGACGGCTTTATTGTGCAGTTACCCTTACCGAAACACATCAGTGAGGAGCGCATCACCCTGGCCATTGATCACCGCAAAGACGTGGATGGCTTTCATCCCATCAATGTGGGGCGGATGGTGCAGGGCCTGCCGGCTTTTTTGCCGGCTACCCCCTTTGGCATCCTGGAAATGCTGCGGCGATACGAGATCGAAACTTCGGGTAAACACTGCGTGGTAGTCGGCAGGAGCAATATTGTCGGTACGCCGATCAGTGTGCTGTTGTCGCGCAAGGGCTATCCGGGCGATTGCACGGTGACGCTCACGCATTCGCGCACCCGGGATCTGGCCGCCGAAGTCCGGCGGGCGGACATCGTGGTGGCGGCCATTGGTATTCCGCAGTTTATCCAGGGCGAGTGGGTAAAAGAAGGGGCCGTGGTAATCGACGTCGGCATCAATCGCCTGGCCGATGTAAGCCGCAGCTCCGGATCGCGGCTGGTGGGAGACGTTGATTTCGAGGCAGTTGCCCCCAAATGCAGTTATATCACGCCCGTACCGGGCGGCGTGGGACTGATGACCGTGGCGGCGCTGCTGATGAATACGTTGAAGGCCTGCCGGCGGGAAATTTACCCGTAACTGGCCGACTACAAGTTGGTGTTACGAAAAAACGCGGCCCCGCCGAAGCGGAGTCGCGTTTTATATTTTCTGCTGAATGATTCCTTAAAATTACTTCAGATTGAAAGCACCGGTGCCCACCAGGTAGCCTTTGTTGTAGATCTCCACGTTGTATTTGCCTTTCGTGAAGTTCTGACCTGGCTGCCAGCCGCCGCAAACCTGCGCTTCTCCATTGGAGTAGTTGGTCGTTGCCGTGGTGGTGTAGCGGAACTCGGATTCGCTTTTCTTATCCGTCGAAACGCCCGAACCCATACTCTCGATGGCCAATGGCGCACCGGTTGGGTCGATGATCCGCAGGTAGAAAGTCTCCTCGCCAGCCGGCACGACTTCGTTCGGCTCGGTCATGAAGCAAATGCTCAGTTTATCCACGTTTTTAGCTTTGGATTTGGATTTCTCCTTACCGCTGCTCCGCACGTCGATCGATTTGACGGTCACGTTTTTCACCCGGATCGCCGAAGCAATATCCACTTTCTTAGCCAGTACCGTACGCTCGGTCTCCAGTTGCGTTTTTTCGCTGACCAGAGCGGCACGGGCGGTCGTGGACTCTTCTAATTGGGCAGTCCTTTCGTTTACCGTCGTCGTCAACACTTCCTTCTCACCGGTCAGTGTGGTTACGTTCTCGGTCAGAATGCCGTTTTCTTTCTTCAGTTGGTCAATCTGCGCCAGGAATTCATTTTTCTGACGCTCCAGGCTGTTCATCGCACTGCGGTATTCCTTCTTATCGCGGATCAGGCCGGCGACGCTGTTTTTGGAGGCTTCCAGTTCCGACAATTGCTGGTTGATTTTGGCATCCAGTTCGGTGTTAATACCTTTTTGTTGCTCCAGTTGCGTCACCGCCTCATTGTACTTCGTATCCAGTTCGGTAAAAGCGGATTTTTGCTCCGTCAGTTCCATGCTCGTCGAATCCAGCTGCTGTCCGGTTTTATATTTACCGACCAATAGGAAGACACATAAGCCGAGCAGGGCGGCGATGGCGATGCCCATGATGGTCGTGAGACGTTTTTGGTTATCGCTGCCGGGTGTATTGCCGTAATTTGGAGTCGTGGGCGGATTGAAATTGGTGGGTGTGCTCATAAATTGTCCAATTAATGATGAAAGGTTTAACGTAAATGATGATGTCACAATCAAATCATAGGCGAACGCGAGCAGTCTGGGTCTGGTAAGGAAAATATGTTGGCAGTGTAATTCAAAAAGTTGTGCCATAAACCCCGTGCTGACCGGCTTTATTGTTTAGTTCGTCGAGCCAGAACTGCACAGAAATTTCCTTACATAGGCTAAGTAATTGATTCCCAGTAGTAACCAGGCGTTATTTTTTTCTTAAAAAAAAGCCTTCAACCGACGGGTGTACGCCGATCGTCCGCGAAATATTACCTTCGCGGCGGCCTGATCCTGGGCTGCCCAAACTATTGAATCCAGCCGATTATGTCCGTTTTTGATGCTTTCGATTTGTACAATGTGCTCTTCCTGGATGTGGAAACTACCCCCGGAAAGCCCGATTTCGAGGAGTTGAACGAAGAGATGCAGGAACTCTGGGGCATTAAATGCCGCACCATTCTGCGTAAAACCCAGGATGAGCTGGAGTACGACGAAATTGCCGAGGCTTATAATACCCGGGCCGGCATTTATTCGGAATTCGGCAAGATCATTTGCGTGTCGGTGGGCTTCCTGACCCGGCAGGCAGGCACCACCGAGCCCCTGTTGCGCCTGAAATCGTACACCAGCCACGTCGAAGCCGCCCTGCTCGACGATTTCAGCGAGCTGCTGACCCGCCATTTCAATTCCCCGGAGAAATTCGCGCTCTGCGGCCATAATATAAAGGAGTTCGATATTCCCTACATCTGCCGCCGGATGCTGGTCAATCAGCTGCCGCTGCCGAAGATGCTCGATATTGCCGGTAAAAAGCCCTGGGAGACGAAACACCTGCTGGACACCATGGAAATGTGGAAATTCGGCGATCATAAGAACTACACGTCGCTGCGTTTGCTGGCTGCCGTGTTCGATTTTCCTTCGCCGAAGGACGATATGGACGGCAGCCAGGTGGCCAGTGTTTACTGGGAGGAGCGCGACCTCGACCGGATCGCCCGGTACTGCGAAAAGGATGTGCTGGCGACGGCTCAACTGTACTTAAAGATGAAGCGCCTGCCCATTCTGCAGGAGGAACAAATCGTCATTGTGAAATGAAGTCCGTGAAACAACACCTGATTGCCCCGTCGCTGCTGGCCGCGGATTTTACCAAACTGGCCGCCGAAATCGAAATGGTCAATTTCAGTGCGGCCGACTGGCTGCACCTCGACGTGATGGACGGGCGTTTCGTACCGAATATTTCCTTCGGCATGTTTATCATCGAGGCCATCAATCAGCTCGCCCGCAAGCCGCTCGATGTGCACCTGATGATCGTGGAGCCCGAAAAATACATCTCCGCGTTTCGCCAGGCGGGTGCGCACTCCATCACGGTACATGCCGAAGCTTGTCCGCATCTGCACCGCACCATTCAGCAGATTAAGGAAAGCGGCGCTTTGGCCGGGGTCGCCCTGAATCCGCATACGCCGGTCGAAATACTGGAATACGTCATCGAGGACCTTGATCTGGTCTGCCTGATGTCGGTCAATCCGGGTTTTGGCGGTCAGAAATTTATTTACCAGACGCTGCCCAAAACGCGCCGGCTCCGCGAAATGATCGTTGCCGCCAATTCGAAAGCCCTGATCGAAATAGACGGCGGGGTCGGATTACAAAACGCGGAAGCGCTGCTCCAGGCCGGCGCCGATGTGCTGGTCGCGGGTAGTTCGGTGTTTGGGTCGCAGGATCCGCTGGCAACGATTCGGGCTTTTAAAGCGTTTAATGCGGTGTTCGATGGGTAGGTTTAGCATACAAGCAAGTTGAAAAAAATAGATCGTCTTTTACTATCCAGTTTCATCGGGCCTTTCGCGGTTTCCTTTGGTATTGCCTTGTTCGTGCTCATTATGCAGTTTTTATGGCTGTATATCGACGAGATCGCCGGCAAAGGCGTGAGCATTGTCACGATGCTTGAACTCATCGGCTACCTGTCCATTTCGGTTTTTCCAACCGCATTGCCGATTGCCGTGCTCATTGCCTCGGTCATGGTCATGGGCAACCTGGCCGAGCGCTATGAATTGTCGAGCATGAAATCGGCCGGGGTGTCGCTGCTGCGCATCATCCGCTCGCTGATGTTCTGCGCGGCGGGCATCGGCCTTTTTTCCTACCTCTGTTCCGACTTCATCATCCCCATCGCTAACCTGCAGTTCAAGTCGCGGCTCTACGATATTCGCAAGCAAAAGCCGGCCCTGACCCTGGAAAAAGGTATTTTCAACGAAGATTTCCGCCAGTTCGTGATCCGCATCGGCGACAAGGAAGCGGACGGCGAAACGATCAGCAACGTCATGATCGAAGACCAGACTAATATCGGGCGCCTGAAATTCAACCAGATCCTCGCCGACAGCGGGCAGATGTACACCACTAAGGACAAACGGTATTTTGTAATGAACCTGTTCGACGGCATCCAATACCAGGAGCCGGCCACCCAGGGCCAGCAGCAGAAGCAAAAATTTCCGTTCGTACGGACCCATTTCACTTCCTGGACCAAGGTGTGGGATATGAAGGAGTTCGACATGAACCCCACCGACCAGGACCGCTTCGCCGGACAACGATCCATGCTGAGTATGAATCAGTTACGTCTGAATATGGATTCTTTGCAGGGCATCATGGACGCCGGTCGCCAGGCCATTGCGGACGACATGTTGCTGAATCTGAAACGCCCGCCCAGCCGCCCGCCGACGGTGTCGGGCGCCTCGACTACGCCTCCCCTAACGCCCCGGACGAAAGGCTCATTGGTAGCAGTTGCAAAAAATCAGCCGGCGGCGCCGGCCACCGGCCCGAAAATACCCCAGCAGGTACTGACCAAACCGATCACCGGCTACGGGTCTCTGGCCGAAACTTTTGCCCCCGAAGACCTGCCGGTGTTGCTGAAGGATGCCCGCATCCAGGCCCAGACCTATCGGAACCTGCTGGAGGGTCGCAAAACCCAAATCCAGAACCGGCGGATTGAGTGGGTAAAGACCGGCTATGAACTGTACACGAAATACAGTTTTGCGCTGGTGTG
>JBKJKS010000461.1:0-10622 GCA_046597295.1 Saprospiraceae bacterium | reverse complement strand
GGGGTAAAGGAAGTCGTTGGTTCATAAAAAACAAAAATGCTCCTGCCGGAATCGCCGGCAGGAGCATTTTTGTTGACAATTAATTCATTTTTAACACATTAGCCACATTTTTACAACGCCTTCAACAACTCCGCTTCCAGTTGATTGCGCGGATTGAGGGCCACGATCTTGCCATCCCGTCCGATCAGGAAAGTCTTCGGAATCGAGCGCACGCCATACACGGCTGCCGGCGCACTGTTCCAGAATTGCAGATCGCTGACATGGTTATCCCACACCAGGCCATCCTTGGCGATCGCGTCCACCCAGTTCTGTTTGCCGTCCGGGCGGTCGAGGGAAACACTGAAGACTTCGAAACCGCGGTCGCGGTACTTCTTGTAGGTCTGCACTACGTTCGGATTTTCGCGGCGGCAAGGGCCGCACCAGCTGGCCCAGAAGTCCAGGAGCACCACCTTGCCTTTCAGTCCGGACAGGGCGCGGGTCTTGCCATCGGGACCGGGCAGGGAAATATCCGGGGCGTCCATGCCGACCTGGATGGTCTCGCCGGCGCCGGACGACTGCTGGGAAATTTGGTTGCTCAGGCCGGTGACCATGGTAGCGTAGTCGCTGGCGTATTTCGAACCGGGCATGGCCGTATTCAGCGCCTGGCTGGCCGCTTTGAAGTCCTCAATAAAGGTGCCGGCATTCTGGCCGAGCAGCTGTGAGGTCAGAAAAGCCTGCATCAGCGGATTACAGCCGCGTTTGGTGGCGGCTTTGGCTTCCTCCGGTGTTTTCAGTGGGGTTTTGATGAGACCCTGCACGATGTCGGTATAGCATTTAAAGGTCGGTGAGCCAGTGACGGCCACTTCCAGCTTGTCGATAGTGTTCAGGTCACCCTGCACATCCACCGTCTTTTCTTTGCCGTCCATCATGAAATAGAGCCGCTTGGCGCCGATGTTCAGGCGGTACAAACCTTCCGGGAAAGGGTCCTTTTGGTTGATGGTGAAGGTGCCGTTGGCATCGGCCGTGACGCGGCCCATGGCCACCGTGCTGCGGTCGAAGTGGGCCTGTTCCAGCAGGACCTGCAAATTGGCGGCGTTCTGGATGGTGCCTTTCAGCGTGTAGCCCGATTGGCCGTTACAGGCCGAAAAAGCCGCCAGGGCCGGCAGCAGGAAAAGTAAAAAAAGTTTTATATTCTTCATTGTCAGGAAATTACAAAGGTTATCAATCAATTCATTAAGTCTGGTAACAATTCATCATACGTGCGTTGCCAATCCGCCAAAAGCCCCCAATCTTCCTTATCCACCACTACCTGCTGGCCCTGCACATGGCCAATCGCCTCGAAAGGTAATTTTTCAGCGGTCAGAAAACGCTCGAAAGTGACGGATTGTTCCATGGGCACGGTTACCAGCACCCGGCTCTGGGCCTCCCCAAACAACCAGGCATCTTTGCGGATGCCGGTGGTCGATTGGACCGTGAAACCCAGGCCACGCGGCATGGCACTTTCCAGCAGCGCGGTAAAAACGCCGCCATCCGATACGTCGTGTGCGGAGGCCACCATTTTTTGCTGAACGGCCCGGCTTACTATCCGTTGGAGGAAAACTTCCTCTTCCAGGTCGAAATGCGGGCAGGGGCTGTATTCCATGCCGCAGACGGTGCGCAGGTATTCGCTGCTGCCCAAGTCGTTGCGGCTGGTACCCAGCAGGTAAATGCGGTCACCCGCCGCCTTGAAATCCAGGGTCATCATCTGGTCGGGGTCGTCCAGCAATCCCAGCATCCCGATGGTCGGGGTGGGGTAGACCGGTACGACGCTGCCATTCACGGCATACTGGTTATAAAAACTGACGTTGCCGCCGGTCACCGGGGTGCCGAAACGCCGGCAGGCCTCGCCCATACCGCGGATGGCTTCCGCAAACTGGTAGTAGACCTCTGGGTTGTAGGGATTGCCAAAATTCAGGCAGTTGGTGATCGCCACCGGCTCGCCGCCCGCGCAAACGATGTTGCGCGCGGCTTCCGCCACGGCGATCATTGCGCCCCGGTAAGGATCGGCGTAGACGTAGGCGGAGTTACAATCGGTAGTCAGCGCCAGGGCCTTGCGTGTGCCTTTCACGTACACGATGGCGGCATCGGCGGGGCGGTTGGTGGTCATCGTGCCGGTGCGGACCATGGAATCGTACTGCTGGGTGATCCAGTTTTTGGACGCCAGGTTGGGCGTGTTCCAGAGCGTCCGCGCGGCCTGCCGGTAGTCAGCCGGTTCGGCAACTTGCTGAAAATCAAACTTTTCTATTTCCTGCAAGTAGGCCGGGCGCTGCGTCTCGCGCACGTAGACCGGTGCGCCGCCGCCCAGTACCAGCGTCTCCGCGGGCACGTCGGCCACTTTCCGGCCGTGGTGAAAAAATTCCAGGCGACCCCCTTCAGTGGTGACGCCGATTTCTGCGCAGGGCAGGTCCCATTTATCGAACACCGCTTGCAGTTCGGCTTCGCGGCCCGGGTGGCAGACGATGAGCATACGCTCCTGGCTTTCGGAGAGCAGGATTTCCCAGTCTTTCATATTGGCCTGCCGGGTAGGGGCCTTATCCAGGTCGATGCGCATACCGCAACCGGCCTTGGCGCTCATTTCGGAAGTAGAGCAGGTGATGCCCGCCGCGCCCATGTCCTGCATACCCACGAGGGCGCCGGTTTGGATGGCTTCGAGGGAGGCTTCGAGCAGCAGCTTTTCCTGGAAGGGGTCGCCCACCTGCACCGCCGGCAAATCTTCATGCGAATCGGCGGAGAGGTCGGCACTGGCGAAGGTGGCCCCGTGGATGCCGTCCTTGCCGGTGGCGGAACCGACGATGAAGACCAGGTTGCCCGGTCCGCCCGCCGTGGCGCTGACCGTTTCCCCGGCTTTGACGATACCGGCCGACATGGCATTGACCAGAATATCGTGGTTGTAGCAGGGCATGAAATACACCTCGCCGCCCACGGTCGGTACGCCGAAGCAGTTGCCGTAATCGCCGATGCCCTTGACCACCCCGGCGATGAGGTGCTTCATCCGGTCATTGGTGGGTGTACCGAAGCGCAGGCTGTTGAGGGCCGCAATGGGCCGGGCGCCCATCGTAAAGATGTCGCGGTGAATACCGCCCACGCCGGTCGCTGCGCCCTGGTAGGGTTCGATGGCCGAGGGGTGGTTATGACTTTCTATCTTGAACACGCAGCCCAGTCCGTCGCCGATATCGACCAGCCCGGCATTTTCTTCACCGGCTTCCACCAGCAGCCGGGCGCCCTTGCGGGGCAGGGTCTTGAGCTGGAGGATGGAATTTTTATACGAGCAGTGCTCGCTCCACATCACGGAATAGATGCTGAGTTCGGTGAAATTGGGCGTGCGGCCCAGTATGTCCTTTATTTTATCAAATTCCGCGGCGGTGAGGCCCAGGCTTTTGGCGGTATCAACGGTGGGTAAGGATTCCAAGTCTAAGCCGGTTGTGGTTGGCGGCGCAAAGGTAGGGTTTGGGGATTGGAATGAGAAAAAAGGGGCGGGCTTTCCTTATAGGCCTGCTTCGGTCATCCCCTTGTTTTGCAACTCTACCCTCCTCCCCGTCACCAAGACAAGGAGGAGCCAGAGGCTGGAAAATAAAAAAGAAAATCCCCTGATGTGCGGCATATTTCCAATTTTTGCAGCATTCCCAGACCTGCTGTTTTTTCAAAAAACAGCAAGTCTGCAAGGTGCGTTTCAATGTTGGCACTACCTGTCCCGTATGTTTGATCAGGATGCGTACCTTTTTTTCTTGTAAATGAGTTTATCGGGGAGCGGGATAGGGAAAATTTCCTTCAAAATTTTTTCTATCCCGCTCCCCGATAAACTCCATTCCCCCAGTCATATGGCCATCCGCATTTTCCTCTCCTTCGCTTACGCCGACAGCGGCGTGGCCGAGGGCTTGCGCAAGCACCTGCTGACCACTTTCTCCGGGCAGTCCATCGAAGTCTGTGACCGGCAAAGCAAGTACACCGGCACAGACCGGCTACAGGGCGGGGAGGCCTGGTTGTATTGGGCTGATTTGTGCATCGTGGTTTTTTCGGCCGATTACCTGGGCCAGGAGACCAGTCTGGAATTCGAGACTGCCAAGCAGTTGGAACGCGAACGCCGCCCGGCGCTGCAGATCCTGGTGGCTTATGCGCGGAGCGCTGATCTGCCCCTGGATTTCCAGGCCTTCCCCATTGCGCCGCATGCCGGAGAACCCATCATACAGCAGGGGTTCGACCGCGACCGCCAGCTCCAGCGCGTGGCCCAGGCAGCGCGGCGCCTGCTCGAACACCCGCCTGTCTCCACCGTCGAGACCATCGACGACTTTGACATCAGCATGGAAAGCGCGCGCCAGCGGCTATTGGAGGAGAGTGAGCGGCTCAATTTGCTGCCGGCCTTCGCTTTGCTGCGCCACCTCGCGGCCGATGCCCGGCTGAAAAAATCGCCCTATGAACTGGAAGATAATTTCGGCGAAATCCTGCGCCAGGGCCGCTCGGCCAAGCTGGCACTGGGCGAATTTCTGCAAAAGGCCGCCGTCCTGCGCACCGATCTGCAGTACCTGATCCGGAAAATACATTCGACCGAACTGATTCCGCACTGGCGGGAGGCCTTTCAAAGAGCCACCCATTCCGTGGCCGGCAACCTGGCCCTGTTCAGCCCGAAGGAAGAAATCTCCATTCCTGAAACGCTCAACCTGCAGCCAGCTGCGGGCGAAGAAGCCCGGCCCATTGGTACCCTCTCCTTCCAGCAGCAGGCCGACTTCCGCCGGCAGCTGCTGTTGGCCCAGGACGCGATGGAAGTGGAGAACTTCGGGCGGGCCTACCAGCACAGTGACCATGTACGCAGCCACATCGACCCGCAGTCGGCGCAGCTCTATGAATATTTGCTGTTGAGTTATTTACAAAAAGAAACGCCGGACCGGATCGTGATGGATGCGGTGGATGATGACAAGCGCCACTTGCTCAATCACATCATCCTGTACGCCAGCCGTTTGCGCGAGTACCAGGCCACCCAGCAATGCCCGACGCCTACGGGCGACTATAACCTGCAAGCCGCCGCTGAAGAACTCGGCGAGTCGCTCTGCCGCTTGTACGACGCCCTGCCCAATGACCACTTGCTGGACACCGGCAAACGCGCCGGCGAAGTCACCGACAACCGCAGCCTGATCGGCCGCTCGCGGGAAATGGGGGAACTGATCTTTCGGTCCGTACATCCCTATTCCGGTTTTCTGGAGGTACTGGTCAATGAACTCTGCGGTGGCGGCAAGTTCGAGTGGGTGGAGCAGGTGGCGGTGGCCAACGACGAGTTCGTGTTCCTGTCGCGGGAAAAATTCGAACTGGAAACCAGCATCAACGAACTCCTCCACCTGCTGGTGGCTGGTGGACAGGACTATGATCGCTTGCACCATCGGCTGCGGGAGCAGCTCATTTTGAGCTTGCAGGCCAAGAGCCGCCGCCTCCGCCGCCACCTCCTGGCCGAACGCCGGCGACATCGGCAGTTCACCGACCCCCGGGCCTCCATCATCCGGTTCGTACAGGCCTGCTTGTTAGGCTACAATGTTTTCGGCGATGATACGGCGCCCGAAGACCAGTCTTTCCTGCGCCTGGCCCTCGAATATGTACTGCCTAATTTTTTAATCCAGCCTGCGGAAGATGCCGCTATCGCGTTGCGCTGGTTCGATCTGGATGAGCAGGGTGCTGTGCAGGCCCATCCCGATTGCCGGGGCTATGCCTTCGATGCGCAGGCGATTGTCGAAAAAATCGTGCATGACCATGCCGGGAAGGCGGGCTGGCTACAGGTGGCGCCTAATTTGATGGAAAGCGTTTGGCTACAGTACATCGCCGATATCGAACAGGACTATGCACAACTGCGCCTGGACCGGGAATATACCGACTTTCGCCGCCCGCATGAATTGGACAGCCGCCGTATGCTCATCTCCTGCCTCCGCCGGTGGGTCATCGCCTACCGCGCCTACCCGGAGCGCAGTCAGGATCTTCTGGACCGTTGCATCCGCGAGCTCACCGGCGACGGGCTGCTGCTGTGGATGCACCACGATCCCGACCAGCTGGTCAGCGACGCCGACAGCCAAATGCTGGGTTACGATGCCCGGGCCGAACTAAAAAACATCCTGGCCCTTTCCACGCGCTTTACGGAGCCGGACCTGCGCCAGATCATCGCCGAAAATTTGTTTCAAAAACGTATCCTTCTCCTGTGGAACGAGATCACGGCTGGTCAGGAAGGTCAGCGCCCCCTGGCCATGCGCCTGCTGCGCGAGGTATTAAGCGGCTACCAGTTATACCCGGACCTGCGCTACCTGGATTTCGTGTTCAGCGAACTGACCGAGGAACTCCACTTTTCCTGGATCAACATCGGCGGAGACGGGCAGTGGAAGGAATTTAAGGACGGTGCGGCCTTCGATCCCATCGGCGTGCTGCTGCAGCTGCGGGATGCGCACCCAGCGCTCTATCGCCTACTGGAAGTACGCCGCCGCATTGCCACCAAGCGGCGCAACGACCAGCTGGCGCGTTACTTC
Organism: Saprospiraceae bacterium; assembly: GCA_046597295.1. Classification (GTDB taxonomy): domain Bacteria; phylum Bacteroidota; class Bacteroidia; order Chitinophagales; family Saprospiraceae; genus M3007. The sequence goes on along the minus strand of JBKJKS010000461.1, from coordinate 4,110 downwards.
CACGAAATCAGTGAATTCCGGCAGGAAAACCGTCGCCCCGAGCGGGCCATTGCCATCGATATCATTCGGAAACTGAAGGGCATTTTCAAGTTTTTTCCGGCCGAAGAGTTTCTCGAACTTCCCATCCTGGAGTTATCGGGGAGTGGGCGCATTCGCTGGTATGCACAGTTCCTGGGCATCTTTCCGACGCGCGAAAACCATTTTGAAAACCAGTTCTACGGGTTCGACTACAAGCGGGAGCTGGCGGAATTCCGGATGTACCACGACACCCGCAGCACCTGGATGGAACAGACTTTGCGCGAGACGGGGGATTTGCCGGGTTGATAAACCTACCGCAGCAGCTCAATCACCTGCACCGACATGGCCGGGACGGCAATCTGCCGCAGGTCGGCCACGGCGCTGTCATCCAGCACATTTTTCCCACTGGCGAATCCGCCCAGATTTTCGGCAAAACGCTTGGTGGAGAGCGTCTTGGCCTGGTCGTTCTGGCTCATCACCACCATCACCGATTTCTCCTCCTGGTGCCGGAAGTACACGTAAATGCCATCCTGCGGCAGGTACTGGGTCAGTTTTCCGGTTTGCAGGGCGGCGCTGGTCTTGCGGTAACGCGCCAGTTTCTTCGTAAAATTGAAGGCTTCGTTTTCCAGCGCGGTCCGGCCGGTCGCGACAAATTTGCTGTCCTTATCTCCGGCCCAGCCGCCGGGAAAATCGCGGCGCACTTCGGCATCGGAAGGGTTCTTAAAGTTTTTCATCAGCACCTCCGTGCCATAGTACAGCTGTGGTACGCCCCGGGAGGTCAGCAGAAAAGCTACGCCCAGTTTGAATTTCTGCAGGTCCTCGCCGATGACCGAAAAGAACCGGTTCTGGTCGTGGTTGTCCAGAAAGGTCAGGTTCAGGTTGGGATTTTCATAGACTACATCCTGCGCCAGCATGGTACACAACTTGTTGAAACCGCTGCCCCAGTCGAATTTCTCGTTCAAAGCGGCATTGATGGCACTGTTGAAAACAAAGTCGTTGGCCGACGGGCAGGTGCTTTTGAAAGGCAGGTATAAATTATTGCGCACGAAGAACGCCTGGCTGACGGCCGTGTTCACCGCATTTTCGGCCGTGATGTACATCCGGGGGTACTCGGCCAGCAGGGCGTTGTTGCAACGGTTCATGAACGCCAGATCGTTGTACTGGTAGGTATCCACCCGCCACCCGTCGATGCCGAAGTATTCCACCGTCCAGAGCGCGTGCTGGATCAGGTAATTGGCAACGAACGGATTGTGGTGGTTCAAATCGGGCAGGAAGGGCACGAACCATCCATTTTGATGGACTTGGAAATCGCTTTGGCTGCCGTGCGCCAGGTCGATCACCGCTTCGTCGCGGTAGGAGGTGTTGATATAACTGTCCCACTGGTTCAGCCAGTTTTTCATCGGCAAATCCCGCAGTATCCAGTGATTGATGCCTACGTGGTTGTACACGGCGTCCTGCATGATTTTCAAACCTTTGGCATGGGCGGCATCGATCAGATTTTTGTAAGCGGCATTGCCCCCCAGCCGGCGATCAACGGCGTAGTGATCCGTAAAACCGTAGCCGTGGTAGGCCGAACGCATCGCGCCGCCCTCGTTGGTTTGCGGCTGGTTATTTTCAATGATCGGATTGAGCCAAAGCGTCGTCGCGCCCAGCTCCGTGAAATAATCCAGGTGGTTCTGAATACCCAGCAGATCGCCGCCATGCCGCAAATACGGATTGTCCCGGTTGGATTCCGGATCGGCCATATCAGCAAATTTGTCATTGGCGGGATCGCCGTTGGAAAAACGGTCGGGCAGGATCAGGTAAATAAGATCCGCCGAATTGATTTCCTGCGGGTTCTTGTCCCGCACCTTCAGTTCATAGGTCTGGGTAATTTTTACCGTTTCATTGACCGTCTTCGTTCCACGCCGCACGGGTACCGTTTTGCTCAGTTCCAGATTGAATTTACCCGCCTTGGTTTCCGGGGCGATGAACAGATCTACAAACAGGTAATTGGGATTTTCCACCGCATACACCTGCCGGACGCTCACGCCGGGATAATTGATCTTCAGATCGGCACCCTGAAGATTCTTGCCGTACACCAGCAGCTGGAGTTCGGGATTTTTCATGCCCACCCACCAGTTGGTCGGATCAATGCGTTGAATGACCGGGGTTTGGGCCAGACCGGACACCAGGAAAAGGCAAAGTGAAAGCAGGACAGTCCATGTTTTTATCATGGTTCGAATTTTTTTGCGGTGGATAGATCAGCAACTGCTGGAGCGCTACCGGCAAAAGTAACAAAGGCCTGGTTTTTACAGCGGCAAAGCGGCGGGGAGAAACACGAAAACAGCCCCTAAAGTAAATTTCCCCGCCCGCTTCCGAAACCAGGCGGCCATAATGTACGGCGCAGCTCAAATAATTTAAGAGCCTGTTCGAATGCAGCCTGAAAATCGGCTTCCGAACAGGCTCTTAAAACCCAACTATCGTATCAACCTACCGTGCTTCCGCCGGCACGAAAATGATGGGGCAGTTGACAATTACGCCAGCTCCACCAGGAGGGCCAGCAGCGTTAAGGCCTCCAAGCGATGCATTGCGCGGACCCATTCCTCCGGCTACTACAAAGCCATCTGAATACAACTCAATAATATTGGTCGGGGCAATCACCTCTCGTTTGTCGGTGGTCACCCGGGTTCTCATCCCGGCAGCAATGGCGGCATCGGTCCACACCACCGGGTGTACATCCCAAAGCGGGCTATAACCCGCCGCATCACAAAACTTGCCCGGATCATCCGCATCCTCGCATCCGGCCTGCTCCTGAAAAATATTCAGCGGATCACCCTCGCCCATTATTGCGGATATAAGTCCCTGCCGTTGTGGGTTATTCGTACCCGTTGGGCCATTGATTACCGGTATCAAAGCTTCCCGGGCGGAGCGAAAGGATTTATCATCCCCCGCGTTGGGCGCCGCATTCATATTGGGAGCGAAAGTATTGTCCTCCAGGGCGGCGATGTCGTCATCGGATGATTCCGTGGTGGAGTACAAAATCGGGAAACCTTCATAAAAGCCTCTGGCAAGCCGCATTTTTACTTTCATGTTTACTTTATCCATACTGATCACCCGGTTGTGGTCACCGGTACTGTTGGACAGGTGCGATGCATTATAGATGATTTTTCCATCGAAGGTGACCAGCGGGCTGTATTTGGCATCGCCCACCGAACCCGGTGTGGAAGAGGGGTCCAGCGGGAAAATGTTAGGGCCGGGCACTACCTTCCTTTCCGGGCCAAAATCTACGTTGCCAGCAAACTTCAGAATGGGAAAGTCATTGGGATTTTTGGGCCCCCCGGTGACGACCGTTGCCGTTTGCGTAGCCAGGGTGCCAATAGCATGCACCAGTTTCGGCGTCCAGTTCAGGCCAAGTTTAATAGATACGTCAACGTCGTTAGATTCGGTAATGATGTAATAAACATCGCCGCCATTGGCATCTTGTCCGCGATAGAGCGGCAAAACAGCAGTAGCGTTTACAGTATCTATTTCAGTGGCACTTTCCAGGCTGTTCGGCAGACTGCGCACGACGTCTTCCGGTGAAATGACATTGTTGTCACCTTCCTGGCAGGAGGAAAATGCAAACATTGCTGACAAGAGCACTAAGGTCAATAATTGAATTTTTTTGTTCATGATTGTTAGTTGTAGTATTGATGAAATTTTTTTGTGAATAGTTATTAGGGTAAAAGACTTACCTCATTCATTTTCTCATATTTTCTTCCGGGTGGTGCTCATGTCGGGGTCGGCGGCGTTGGGCTGCATCGGGAAAGTGAATTTTTGCATCATTTATTAAATATTAAACAGTCAATTATTCAAATACATCTTGTAAATAATCGTGCCAGGGCCAGATAACTATTTGAAATTCAACAATTTTCTCATTTATAAAAACGATAATTTGAATTTACAAAAGAGGGCGACGAGTTTCGCGTTGGGCTGACTTTGGAGTCCATCATTTCCATGAGATCAGTGAATTCCGTTGGGAAAACCGTCGCGCGAAGCGGGCTTAGGTTTCCGGGATTTGACTGATAATAGAATAAAATAAGGCGATGGCTATGAACCACCGCCTTATAG
>JBKJKS010000411.1:0-9717 GCA_046597295.1 Saprospiraceae bacterium | reverse complement strand
ACCAAAGATTTTCGCTACCGCGATCTCGGTTCCATGGCCACCGTGGGCCGCAACAAGGCGGTGGTCGACCTGCCCTTCTGGCGTTTTCAGGGCGCTTTCGCCTGGTTCGTCTGGCTGTTCGTGCACCTGTTTGCCATCTTGGGCGCGAAGAACAAGGTGTTTGTCTTTCTGAACTGGCTCTGGAATTACTTCTCCTATGACCAGAGTTTGCGTTTGGTGATTAAGCCGTGGAAGAAGCCCATCATCGCCGCCCCGGCACCGCCTGCGCCTACGCCGCCTGCGCCGGTGCAGGAGGCGGATCAGGCGGTGGTGAAGGAGGGGGTTTTGAAAATTTAATGTAGTAATTTTGCGATCATAAAATACAGAAGATGAATAATCAAGCCATCAATAAAGAAATGCTCAAAGCAGCCCTGGAAGACATGCTGCGCGAACGCAACCCCGAACTGAAAGGCTTTTTGGAAGAATTGCTGCTCAAGTTTCTGGCTGCTGCTGCCATCACCGACACTACTGCGCCACTCGACATGGCGGCTATTCGGGAGAAGTATGCACTACACCGGGAAGCGTTTGCACCACTACACACGTTATTTCAGGATGCACCACCAGCGGTGGAAATGGTTAAGAAACTGAGCAGGTAGGTCATGGACTTTGTGTATGATAACAATGTGCTGGTTTACTTCATTCGCAGCGATGCCCATATTAGGAAGATTGATCAACAGTTCTCGCTGTTTTCCGGAGAGAACAGTGTATTTATATCCATCGCCTCAGTAGGTGAAATTCGGTCACTGGCTTTCCAATTTGGTTGGGGCGAAAGCAAACTGAGCCGCATGAACCACTTTTTCCATGCTTTGCGCCCCTACTTCTGCCAAGCCTTCCAAAAGCACCTCACTCATTTCTCGTCTTGTTTTCCAAAAAAGGTGCCCCCCTCCATCACTCTTCCGGCAGCAGGGTCGTGTTGGGCAGTGTTTCCCGAAAATCGCCCGGATTATAAAAACGCATCCAGAATTCCAGGTGGGCTTCCACATCGAGGTTACCCAGTGGGTAGCGCAGGTTGCGGGCGGAATATTTCCGGAGCAGATGACGCACCTGGGCCGGCGAGCAATCTCTAAAAAACGTATAGAATAACTCGTCGGCTTCCCGCTTTGAAATATCGTCCTTTTGTAACAGTCTGCAAATATCCATCAACATCGGCGACATCAAAACACCTTCGCCCGGCTCAAAAAAGACGGCAATGCGCTGATTTTCCTCAAAAAAAGGCCCTTTCCCCAGGACCGTCCTGTTGTTCTCTAAAATTGCCGCATACCGGGCCATGCGCGCTTCCGCTTCCGGAGTGGACGTGCCGGCTCTGCGGTCATTATGGTAAAGTTGCTGGGCTTCCAGCGCAGCCTTCATTTCTTGTTCGTTCGCAAAGAGCACCAGGCGATCCCCAAAAAACTCCAGGAACGTAGCCTCCGCTTCGGCGGTTATTTCGCGCAGTTTGTGCTGTTCCGCTTCCGTCCAACCATAAAAAATGGCGCCCTCCGGGCTGATCCGCATTTCTGCCAGCTCCTGTTTACTCGGCGTAATACCGCCCATATAGGTGCCGCTTAACCACCAATCACCACACCAGTTGACCAGGTTAAATACCCCCAACAGGCCAGTTCGCATCTGCCCGGCATGCAGATCGACCGATTTGCGATGGACGTAGAAGACCCGGTTGGTGCGGACGAAACGAAAATGATAATAGCCTTCATCGGCGCCTTCGTACAGGAAATTGCCGGTCACCCGTTCGAACAGCCGACGGATGGCGATTCGTAGTTGATCGCTGCAATGGGCCACTTCGGCCAGCCATTCCGGGGTGGTGTAGGCCAGCCAGGTCGAGCTGCGCTTGTAAAAAAAGTCGTCCTGCATCATGTACAGGAGCTTGGCCGGGTCAATTTCCCGCCAGAACGACCGGCGTTCCTGCAGGGCTTCCGTAATTTCCGCTTTGATTTGACGATCAAATTCCGGGGCGACCAAATAATTATGGAAAGCCATCCAATCCAGACGGGCTTTCACCTCGAAGAACGGTGTCTGATCCTCGATGGTCAGCCATTTACGGTAGAAATCGCTCTTGTCGGGCGCCTCCTCGATTTGCACTTCGAACAGATCATAACAGTACTGCGCCAGCAGGCGGATGGGATCTGCCTCCGGCGAGAGCGATTTGTGGGCGGCCTGGCTCAAAAAGTGCCAGGCCAGATAAGCGAAATCTTGTGGAGTGAGATATTCGGGGTCGTAGTCCTCCAAATCATAAAATGGCAACGTACGGCCGTACAGTTTGCGGTTACCGCGTACAAAAGCCTTCCAGAGACCAATGTCATTGATAAAATCCTCAAAATGACAGGTCAGTACGATGGCCAGTTCTTTCAGATGCTCCCGCTGAAACACCGCCCGGAACCACCCATCCGGCACATTGAGGTACTCAAATAAGCGATTGGCCGACTTTAGGAAAAATCCGTCGTAAGGGTCGAATCGGCTATATGGATGATACTTCAACCAATCAAGGGGAGCGAGGGCGGCAGTGGAGAGACGGCGCTTCATGGTGCTGACAGAGAACGAATGGGCGGATAAGCAAAGGTAAGTATTCCCCTTTTTACCGACGGTCATGAATTTTTAGAGGGTGTTCATTAACCAGGAGCCGCCGCGCAACCGAATCGCCCATCTTATGCCGCTCATCCTTCCGCCGGCTCCGGAACAATCACATCCAGGGCCTCGGGTATAAGCACGGCATTCACGGCACGCACCTTGCCCAGGTACTCCCCATCCACCTGGAAATGCACCCGTTTGGACGACCGTATGGCCAGCGTATCGGTTTGAAATACTTCCGTCTTGTTCGTATCGTAGGGCTTGTGCTCAAAGATCATTTTGAGTATTTCCAGAACGGATATTTTCTTAATCGCAATCACTTCAAACAAGGCATCATCCAGGGTACCGATCAGGTTGATACGGGCCCCACTGCCGTACCTGGTCCCATTGGCAATGACGATCATCTGTGCCTTGATCCGGATGGATTCCTGACCGATCCGCATATTGACTTCCAGCAGGGGGTTATACCACAATACTTTCAGGGAGGCCACCAAATACCCCCACATGCCCCGTATTCGCTGGCGTTCGAATACTTTCATCGCGTACGCATTCAAGCCGATATCACTGAGGTGAATGCACAAATGATCGTTGATGGTAGTGGCATGGATTTTTTTTGTGTAACCTTGGGCCAGCACATCCAATGCTTTAACGGGATCATTACCGATGCCCAGTTCCTTGGCCAGCCCATTGGCCGAACCGGCGGGCAGTATGCCCAAAGCGATGTTCTTTTGCAGCAAACAGTCGGCGACCAGTTTTACCGTCCCGTCGCCGCCCACTGCAATAACCTGTTGTGGCGCAAATGATTTTATTTTATCTTCAATGGTTTGTGGATTACAGCCTTTCTCGAGGAAATGTAATGCAATAGTATGATGTAACGGTTCGAAATAATTCGTGATTACCGCAGCCCAGTCGGTACTATTGTTTCCGGAACCCGGATTGATGACAAAAAGTAATTTCAGGTTGTGCTTGGGTATCATGACTGGAGGACTTGTCCCGGGACTAACCGGCGTATAATAAGTAGTCTGCTTAAAGTAATATGAAGAAAAACACTGATTCTGCTGTTGCAACCGTCAAGGTATACCATGGCTACGGGCATAAAGATAATCTGGTGGTCTATGGTCACGTATTGGCTGGCAAACCGGTCAGTCCGCGGAAATACAACCAGGGTATGCTTTCCAACATCATCCACCTAACCAAGTTATTCTTTGTCAAGCCATTGCCCCATATTCCGCTGCGTTTACAATGGGGAGAACAGCAGTTGCAGGGCAAGTCGGAAAGCGACGGCTTTTTTAAGTTCGAGTGGCAATCATCCATTGCGACACCTGCCGGCTGGCATCCGGTCAGCGTACAGATGTTGAATGCCGACGACCAGGTAGTCGCTACGGGCGATGGAGAAATTTTCGTGCCACACTCGACCCAGTACGCTTTCATCTCGGATATTGACGATACCGTGCTGGTATCGCATTCGTCTACGACAGGCAAGAAGCTGCGGGTGATGTTTACCAAGAATCCGCGGAGCAGAAAGACTTTCGCGGACGTTGTGAAATACTACCGTTTGCTGGCCCAGGCCCACACGGACGATGCCGTACCCAATCCTTTCTTTTACGTCTCCAGCAGCGAATGGAACCTGTATGATGACCTCACTGAATTTTTCAGCCATAATGGACTGCCCAAAGGCGCATTTCTGCTCAACCAGATCAAGAAATGGCATCAACTGTTCAAGACCGGTAAGACAAAACACCACGGTAAACTCATCCGGGTGGCCAGAATTCTGGAGGCCTTTCCCAGGCAAAGATTTGTATTGCTGGGCGATAATTCACAAAGCGATCCGGACATCTACGTGACCATAGCCAATAAACACCCGGAAAAGATTGTCGCGATTTATATCAGAAATGTGACCCGTGAAAAAGAAGAGGCTACCCAAGCCCTGCTTGGATCTGTACAGGATAAAGGCGTTCAGAGCTGCCTCTTTAAACATACGGATGAAGCCATTGAACATTCCAAATCCATCGGGCTGATCATCTAATGCCAGGGACCAAACCAATGCCGTAGCGGCTCATGTTTCCAATTCGCCGAAGTAATCTACAAAGCATTGATTATCATTACCACTTTTCCAAAATCAATACATACGGAATGTGAGTGATCTGCGCGCGCCTGCAGAATCACACTACCCCGTGATGGATGGTTGCTGGCGGAAGACATTCCGTACGCTACTTAAATACCACGGACCCCGACTTAAAAGCCGGAGCCGGGGTACAAGAACCTGCGGAAAACTGGAAAAACGATTTGAGGGGTATATCGTATTTTAAAAGGCACTGATTGATAGTACAAAAATAGGCGTCTTAATTTTAATGAACCAGTTCATTATGGTTCAGATGAGGTCTTTTTAGTCCATCCCAGCGTTTGATATATTTCTTCTTGTTTCAAGGGAGAAATAAGGCCTCGCTTGACCGCTAAATCGGCCGATTTTAACTGGCGTTTCAGCGTACTTAAGCTAATACCCATTTGTTCCGCCATTTGTTTCTTGTTGATCGCCTGCGTTTGTACCAATCCGGCATCTTTTGTCAAAAATCTAAATTTGTCTTGCATGGTAACGGTTTGGAGATGAAAGGGAGTGTAGACTGGCTGGTTAGAAAGCGAAGGCAGAACATAGATTTACCAATTAGCTTTAATTAAGCAAATTGATGTTATGTAATGTCTTGATGCAAAAGTGCAACTCCGGCCTAGGAGTAAGAAGGACAGAACCTGGTATCTCAATACAGGCAGACAAGTTGGTAATGAACTACAGTAACGTCTATTACTTTTATCTGATTAAAGTCACGTCGCCTTCAAAAAACTGCATACTTCCATCCAGGAAACGAACCTGGATCAGGTAGGCATACACGCCGGTCCCCGCTAGTCGGCCGCGCACCTTACCATCCCACCCGGCCCGGGGATCGGCGGGTGCAAAATGCCGGTTTTGAAAGACCAATTCTCCCCAGCGATCATAGACCTGCATCAGTTCTATTGCTTCCACACCATAGCCGGCGTACAGCGTAAAGTGATTGTTCTCTCCATTGGCCTCGGGCGAAAAGGCATTCGGTATGTACACGGAGGGTCCGTCGACCTTCACCACCCGGCTGTCGGCAGTCAGGCAGCCGTTGCTGTCCGTGATTTGCAGCACATAGGTAGTGGTGGTGATTGGCTGGGCATAGCTGCTGGTACAGGTGGTGCAAGTAATGGTAGCCGGTGGCATCCAGGCATACTGTGCGACTTGTCCGGGACCGGTGATGAGGGCAGTCAGCAACAGACTGTCGCCCAGATTCAGTGTGGTATCCTGGCCAATGTCGACCGTAAGCGTGGGTGGTGCATCGATGGAGACGGAATCCGTGGTTACGCAGCCATTGGCATCCTGGGTCTGCACCGCGTAGGTACCGGCCGGCAGCATAGCGAAGCTCGTCGGCGGACCGAACCCACCCTGGTTTACCGCATACAGGTAAGGCCCTAGGCCGCCGGTCGTCGTGTCGACCGTAATGGTGCCATTGGCCTCACCGGTGCAACGGACCGGGCTGGCCTGCACCAGACTGACGATCGGACTGGGCTCAGACAAAGTAAAAGCATCTGCACTGGTGCAACCGGAAGCGTCGGTCACGGTGACGGTATAGGTACCCGGGGCCAAATCCATACGCGTAGCCTCACTGCTTCCGGAAGCCGACCAGGCGTACGTATAAGGCAGCGTACCGCTCGTAACCAGCACCGTCAAGGTGCCGTCATCCGCACCGAAGCAGCGGAGGGGGGAAATATTGGTAATGGCTGCCTGGACCCGGGCGACGCTGTCGATGAAAATCTGGATCGTGTCGCTACAGCCCTGGCTATCACTTACGGTGACCATATAGGTCCCCACACCCAGCCCCGAAGCGGCAGGGGCATTGCCGCCGGCCGCGGACCAGCTATAAGTATAAGGTCCCGTCCCGCCGGTTTCCTGCACGGCAGCGATCCCGTTCATGCCCCCACAAGTCACTGGTGTCGTCGTCGTCAGGTGTTCTAAGGCGGTCGGTTGCGTGATGGTGGCCGTTGCGGTGGCCGTACAGGCATTGACATCCGTGACCGTGACGGTATAAGCGCCCGCGGGCAGGTCGACAGCGGTCACATCGGCGCCCCCCACCGGCGACCAGGCGTACGAATAGGGCATTATGCCAACCGTCGCATTCACCGTGGCGCTGCCGCCATTACTGCCAAAACAGGGCGGATCGGTCGTCATAAAAATGCTGGCCTGCACCCCTGGAATGTTGCCGATCGTCACCTGGGCCGAATCCACACAACCCTGCTGATCGCTGACGAAGACCGTGTAGTTGCCCGGCGCCAATCCAGTGGCCGTGCTGCCATTGCCACCGGCAGGCGACCAGACGTACGCGTAAGGGGCAGTACCGCCGGTTGCATTGACCGTCGCCGAACCGGTTGCGCCGCCACAAGCGGCATTTTGAAAAACAACCGTATGCTGAAGCGCCGCTGGCTGTAGGATGGTCGCGGTAGCCGTGGCAGTACATTGGTTGGCATCGGTTACCGTGACGGTATAAGTGCCGGCAGCCAAACCGTTGGCGGTAGCGCCGGTACTACCGGCAGGGAGCCAGGAATAAGTGTAGGGAGCCAGGCCGGACGTGGCCGCCACCATGGCACTACCGGTAAGCCCTCCGAAACAAGGCACGTCGACCGTCGAGATAATTGCCGCCTGGACACTTGGCAAGGTACCCACGGTTACCTGCACCGTATCCGTACAACCCTGCAGATCGGTGATGGATACTATATAATTACCGGCGGCTAAGTTGCTGGCAGCGCTGGCACTACCGCCGGTGGGCGACCAGATGTAGGTATAAGGCGGCGTACCGCCGCTTTCCACGACCGTAGCCGTACCATTAGCCTCCCCGCAAATGCTCGGCTGCACCGTGACGCTGTGCTGGAAGGCGGAGGGCTGGGCAATGCTCGTCGCCAGCGCCGCGACACATAGATTGGCATCGGTCACCGTAATAAAGTAATTGCCCGCCGCCAGACCGCTGGCGGCAGGGCCGTTGCCGCCCGCCGGCGACCAGGTGTAGGCATAGGGAAGTGCCCCACTCATTGCCGTCACCGTGGCGCTGCCGTCCTGGCCGCCGAAACAGGTCACGGAAACGGCCGCCGAGACGATCGCCTGCACGCCGCCGATGTTACCGATGTTGATCTGTACCGTATCGGTACAATTCTGGCTGTCGGTCACCGTTACGATATAATTGCCGGCAGGTAAACCGGTGGCCATGGGATTGGTACCACCCTGCGGTGACCACAGGTAGTTATAGGGAGGAACGCCACCGGTCTCCAGGACGCTGGCCGACCCATTCGCCGTGTTGCAGGCCGCGGCAACGGCGGTCGTCGTATGCATCAGGGCCGTTGGTTGGCTGATATTGACCGTGGCGGTGGCCGTGCATAGTTTCGCATCGGTTACTATTACCTGGTAGCTGCCGGCAGTCAGCCCCGTGGCGATCGCGGCAGCGCCACCGGAAGGCGACCAGGCATACGTGAAGGGCGCAGTGCCGCCCGTGACCGTCGCCATGGCGCTGCCGGTAGCGGCGCCAAAGCAAAGCACTGGCACCACATTCGTGATGGTCAGCTGCACGGGCGGCGTGTTGGTGATGACCACCTGCACCGTATCGGTGCAGCCCTGCTGATCGGTGACGGAGAGTACGTAAGCGCCGGCCGCCAGTTTATTGGCTGTATTTGCAGTACCGCCGGCGGGCGACCAGGCATACGTGTACGGAGCGGTGCCGCCCATCTCCACTACGCTCGCACTGCCACTGGGCGTTCCGCAGGTCGCCTGTTGAACGGTGACGGTATGCTGCAGGACCGGCGGTTGACCAACAGTGGCCGTAGCGGTGGCGGTACACTGATTGGCATCGGTGATGGTCACCGTATACATACCGGCGGCTAGCGTACTGGCCGTCGGACCAGTTCCCCCGGTGGGTGACCAGGCATAGGCAAAGGGCGCTGTACCGCCGTTGGCCACCACCGTTACGCTGCCGTTGGAACTGCCAAAGCAAGTCGCACCAACCGAAGTGGCCATAGTCGCCTGTACGCCCGGACTGCCGTTGATCTGAAAAGCAACGAGGACCGTACACCCGTGATCGTCGGTGACCGTTACGGCATAGCTACCGGCTGACAAGCCCGTTGCGGAAGCGGTGGTGCTCACGGCAGGCGACCAGACGTAGGTATAAGGCGATGTACCGCCGCTGGCGGTGACGGTGGCGGAACCATTGGCGCTCCCACAGGCAGCGTTCACCAAAGCGGTCGTGGTCTGCAAGGCAGTGGGTTCCGGGACGATCACCGTGGCCATAGCCGGACAAACCCCGTTTTCGATCAGCGAGACCGTGTAGCTGCCGGCAGTGAGATTGGTAGCCGTCACCCCGGTTTGTACCGGCACGGTGTTCCATTGAATAGCGGGACTACTGCCCGCAGGAATGATCTGAAGGGTAGCCGAGCCATTATTGCCGCCCTGGCAATCCACCGGGCTCACGCTGGCCGTGGCGCCAAGGACCTGTACCGTGCGGACGGCGGTGGTAGTGCCACTGCAAATATTGCTGGCGATCAGGGTAACCGTGTAGTTGCCCGGTGCGCTGAAAGCGTGGGTCGGATTTTGAGCGGTACTGGTATTGACAGCGCCGGAGGACGGATCGCCAAAATCCCAACTCCAGGCATCCGGGCAATTGGTGGAAATGTCGTTGAAGGTATAGGTGTTGTTGCCCGAGCAGGAGGGTACGAAGGCTGCGACGATGGGCGGCGCATTTTGAATGTAAATATCATCGAAGGCCAGACCGTCATAGTCATTGCAGGTCGTGCCGGCCCCAAAAGTGAAGCGAAATTTGACGCTCGGTTGACCAGCCAGCTGGGTCATGCAATGCTTGGCTTCCACCCAGCCGCCGCTGCCATTGCCGCCCAGGCAGCTGCCATTGGTGGGCTGTACAGTACCCGTCCAACCGTTTTTTACACTGGTCAGGCCGGTCAGATTGGTGATATTGGGATAGTTATACCAATTCTCGTTCAGGCAATTCACCGGATCGGTTACGGCACCCACGTCCGTCCAGCTGTACCCGGTATCCAGGGAGTACTGGA
>JBKJKS010000111.1:0-5399 GCA_046597295.1 Saprospiraceae bacterium | reverse complement strand
AATCAGGAACAGCCCCAGCAACACCAGCAGCAGGTTGCGGATGGAGAGGTGCCAGCGGGACAAATGATTTTCCCGGGGCGATTGCAGCGCTTGCAGATCGTCATCGGGGTAGACTTTATTGTCGGAAATGTCGAGCATCGGGTTGGCCTATGGTGATGTAAGGAGGCTTAATTTTGTAAACTAAGTTATTTGAGTATTTGGAGATTTGAGTATTTGAGTATTTGAGGATTTGATCAATTACCTGATCATCATGTACTTTAATCAAATACTCAAATACTCGCATCCTCAAAAAATTCAATATATAGTGTACTAACAATTAATTATAATGCCGATTCATCGTTCCAGGTGCCGTTTTCGATGTTCGTACGGAAAATACGCGCATAATGCTGCGTTTTTTGCAACTCGTCGAAGGTGCCGTCGAACACCAGGTGGCCCTCCTTCATCACCACTACCCGATCGCACATGGCGGCCAACAGGGGATCCTCGGTGACGCTGACCAGCGTCCATGGCTGGCTGCGGTCGGTGAGATACCGGGCAATACGCAAGCGATCACGGAAAGTGAGGTTGCCCAGCGGTTCCTCCAAAGCCAGCAGTTTGGGTCCGGCTACCACGGCACGGGCGACCAGTATTTTAGTGACAATGCTGCGTGGGACATTCCTGCCACTCGGCTGCAACAGCATTTCGATGCCTTGCGACTCGTGGCGCATGAAATCGCCCAATCCGACCGCTTCAATGACGGGCAGCACTTTTTGCAACGATACGTGCTCGCGCCCCAATGTGATGTTTTCGAGCAAACTGCCCCAAAAAATGTCTTCCTGAGCGGACAAATCGCCGATGTGCTGCCGTAAGCTGCGTAAGTGCAAGCTGGGTTTGGGCAGTCCGTTGAAGAGCAGGGTGCCATTGAAATTCAGCCGCAACAGGGAGATCAGTTGTAGGAGGGTACTCTTACCCGACCCATTGTAGCCCGCGATGGCCAGTCGCTCGCCGGCGTTTATTTTCAGGTTCAAATTTTTCAAAATCGGCGCCTCTCCCTCCTCATACTGGTACGACAGGTCGCGCAATTCTATTTCCAGTGGCCCGGTGGGTCCGAAATCCTCCACCTTGATGCCGCCGGAACGTTCCAGGGGCAGGTCGGCCACTTGGCCAATCTTCTCCGTCGCAGTCAGCACATCATAGCCCGTTTCGTGCAGCAGGACCAGCTTTTCGACCGATTCGATCACGTAGAGTACCAGAATTTCAGCAGCCACGAACTGACCGATGTTCAGTTGGTTTTCTACCACCAACAGGCTGCCCAGAATCAAAAAACCACTCAAGGCCAGCACCCGGAACAGGACGCTACCAGCGAATTGGCGGACCAGAATATTCCAGTGTTTCGTCCGTGCCCGCAGGTAAGACACTACGAGCGCATCGGTATGCTGAAGTGGCAAGCGATTTTCGCCGGCCAGCTTGAACGTAGCGGCCACGCGGCCAACTTCTTCCAGCCAGTAAGCCAGCTGGTATTTGTACTTGGATTCCGCCAGGCTGGTTTGGATGCCACGCGGCGCCGTCCAAAAAAAAAACAGGCTCAGCAAACCTAACAACAGCAGCGAGGAGGTGAGAAAGGTAGGATGGTACAACGACAGCAACAGCAGGCTGAATAAAATCTGCAGAATGGCTGTACTGCCTTCGATCAGCAGTTTGGGCAAGCCTTTCTGCAGCGTAAGCGTGTCAAAAAAGCGGTTAACCAGTTCGGGAATATACGCATGGCGCAGTTGCTCCAGATGCAGGCGCGGAATGCGCACCGCAAACTCCAAAGCGGCATCGGTGAAAAGATGGCGCTGCATATATTCCATGATCGAGAGCTGCATGATGCGCAGTACCCCCACCAGTAGCGCACTGACGATCACGAACAACGTGAGCACCCCCCACGATGCATTGATGCCGCCACCGGCGATCTGACCAATAATGGCTTGAATGCCCAGTGGAAGCGATAAATTGATGAGGCCCACTACAATGGCGTACAGCACAATATAGCGGATCTCGCGGCGATACTGACCCAACAGGCGGATCAGGCGTTGCAGCGGTGTCAACGTGGAAGCGGAGGATTCCGGCATTATGGCGAGGATTGCCTGGTTGGTGAAACGGCAGCAAATGTCCGCAGATAATCTGTAAATTCAAGACAAAGCCAACACCCTTCCATACAAATCGGCTAGTGGGAGATCAAATCCCAGGGTATGCAAACGCACTGATTTTGTCAGGTCGGTTTCCGTCTGCATTTGCCATATTCCTGCCGCTGGGTCCGACAAATGTATTACGCGCACCCAAGGTGTTTCCGGCTCAACAAGCACATACTCACGAAAAGAGGGAATGGTCATGTATTGATCGAACTTGTCACCTTTGTCGTAGTGGCGGGTTCCTTCAGACAGTACCTCTACGATGAGCAAAGGATTGGTAATGGCGTCGCGTCGCACTTTGCCCGAGGGAGTGACGTAATACTCCGGCTGACCATCCGGCACAGTTACATCAGGATAGACAAATTTGTTGAAGGCTTCGAGTCGGGTTTTGGTATCGCTGTTCAAAGCCCAAAAAGGAATGTTTTCCTGCAAGAAAATATTTTCCAGCAACCTCAAGCAGGTGCCAGCTACGACATTATGGGGGATAAGTGCGCCAGACATTTCGACGATGTTACCGTTGTCAAATTCATGTTTTTCCAGGGACTGATCCTCCATCTCGAGGTACTCCTCGATGGTGTAAGTTTTTTCCAAAATGGCGGTTTCTGCATTCATATCGCTCCAATTTAAGCGCAAGTTAAGGCTTTATCGTCAAAATCTTAAAAGCCCGCTGCACATCTACCGCAGCGTCCAGCGGAGTGCCTTCCAGCATATGCTCCGCAAAATGCGCCGCCCAGAATGGCGCCAGTAAGCCCCCCTTGGTGCCCAGGCCATTGAAAATGCCGATCCGCGGATGATCCGGATGCCAGCCTAAGAAAGGCCGCCGGTCGATCACCGTGGGCCGCACCCCGGCCACGTGGTCGACCACTTCGAAAGGTACGGCCAACATGGCGCGCAGGTTTTGAAGCAATAAATTCTGCTCTCCTTCGCTGGGCGCCAGATCTGGATAATACCATTGGTAGGAGGCGCCAGCCCAGAACAGGCCATCGCCCAGCGGTACCAGCAAAGTGGTTTTTTTCAACATTTCGTGGATGTCGGCCGTCGGCAGGTCTGGGCCGAAGCGCAGCAGCAGCGCTTCGCCCTTAGCGGGTCGCCAAGGCAAAAATGACCACAGTGGATGCATAGCACTGCGGTAACCGTCACAAAAAATGATCCGGTCGTAAGCAGCTGCTAAGGGTGTAATGTCCTGATATTCAATGATTTTATCTAGAAAAAAACCTGCCTTTTTCCCCTGCTCCCGGAAGGCCGACAGCAAAGGGGCGAACGTCACCCGGGCGGCCTGGCGAATCAAACCAAAGCGAAAACCGGGCGGAACGAACGGCTGCCAGGCGCCGCCATCCGGTAATTCCCGCAAGAAATCGACGTACTCGGGCTGGGCACAACGCAGCGACCAGTCGTTGGCTTCTTCCGCGGTGGCCAGCAGGCGCAGGATCGGCTGTTCGTGCCAGATGGCTACGCCCAGTTCTGCTTCCAGGGCCCGGTAAGTGGCCCGTGCCATGGGGAAAAAATCATCGAAGCGCCACGATTTCACGAAGCGCTTGCCAGTGACCGGATTGATGATGCCCGCCGCTACCGCCGAGGCGCTGCCCGGCAGATCGGCATCGGCGATGGTCACTTCCGCGCCCCGCCTGCGCAGGGCCCAGGCCAGCAATGTGCCGGCAATGCCCTGGCCAATGATGAAGATTTTCATGGACGATTTAAAGCGACTTCCCTGCCGATAAAGTTTCGATTGCTGCCTCCAGTGATTTTCGATTTATGTCGACCAGTAAAAAGAGCGTACAAGCAAAGACTTGTTTCATCGTTAGGTGGTTTGGTAAATGAATGTCCCGGCTCTATTGCGCAGACCTGGCAACAACCGTCGTTTTAAGCAGCTGTAGTGCTTCGTTATTGCGCGCCACCAGCATCCGCAGCGGTCCCGCACCGGGCAGCACCGCCAGGTCGCGGACGCTGCCTTCCAGGTGCAGTCCCGTGCTACGCGCCGGCAGGGATTGGAAACCGCCCTGTCCATCGCCGCGGAGCAGTGTACCGTAGGTACCCAGGCAGGTGCCAACCTCCGGTTTGCAACGTTCCTGGTTGCCTGCCAACAGTATATCCGGTTGACCGTCGCCGGTGAAATCGGCTACCGCAATGGCATAGACCGGCGTCTGTTGCGCTGCCCAGGGCAAAGGGGCCAGCTCGAACCGGCCGCCGCCGCGGTTCCACAGGACGCAGGTTTTCAGCAGCTGCGCCTCTTTCCGAATGGCGCCGGCCAACTGCTGGGCCGTAAAAATATCGGCCATCGTCTGTTGCTGATAGTCGCTGAATTTCAGGTATTTTTTCTTCAGGCCGGGCAATTGTTTCACCAGATCGTTGCGTCCGGCCAAAGGGTATGCTAGGTCGCCGTTATATTGACAGAGTATGGTTTCGCTGCGCCCGTTCTGGTCAAAGTCGCCCACATACAGGCTAAGCGGCTGCTCCACGGAGGCTTTGAAACGCGAATTATCCCCCCAGTTACCCAGCACGAAGTCCAGGTCACCGTCGCCGTCCAGATCCGCCGGCCGGAGGCAGTTCCACCAGCCGTTGGAGCCGGGCAGACCGGCCGTTTCCCGCAGGGCGCCGCCATCATTGATAAAAATTCGCACCGGCTCCCACTCCCCCACCACCACTAAATCGGGGTCTCGATCGCCGTCTACATCCACCCAGGCGGCATCGGTGACCATGCCCAGCACACGCAGCGCCGGGTATTGTTGCAGGGCCGGTTGGAATTGACCCCGGCCATCGTTGAGCAGCAGGAACGAGCTGGGCGATTGGCCGTAATTGCCCGGTACCAGCCGCATCCCGACGAAGAGATCGAGGTCGCCGTCGCCGTCCACATCAGCGGGGCGCACGCAGGCGGTCGCGAAGGGCTTGCCGGTGGGCAGGCTCGCTGTGGAGCGGCTGAAATGGCCGCGGCCGTCATTGAAGTACAGGCGGTCCTGGAGCGCCGGCGCACCGGGCTCGAATTCGTTGCTGCCGCTGCCGACGTACAGGTCCAAGTCGCGATCGCCATCGGCGTCAAAAAAGACGGCAGCGACGTCTTCACCTGCTTTATCTTGCTCAAAATCAGCCTGTTGCGTGGGCACAAAACCGCCGTTGGCATGCTGTAGGAACAGTGCTCCGGCTTGCCCGGCGGCGCCCCCGACGTAAAAATCCGGCCGGCCATTCGCATTGACATCGGCCACGGCCAGCCGGGGTCCTTCGGCAGAATACATGCGAAAGAGCAGCGGCTCC
>JBKJKS010000188.1:0-14022 GCA_046597295.1 Saprospiraceae bacterium | reverse complement strand
CCGCGACACGGACGGCGACGGCGTGGAGGACAAACTCGATCCCTGTCCGACCATCGCCGGTAAACCGGAGCACCAGGGCTGCCCCGACCGCGACGGCGACGGCGTGGAAGACCGTATTGACATTTGCCCATCCGTGCCGGGGAAAGCGGATAACCGGGGTTGCCCGCCCATCGAGAAAAAAGACCGGCAGAAACTGGAACTGGCGGTCAAAGCGGTGAAATTCCAGACCGGCAAGGCGGTGCTGAAGCCCGAATCGAGCAGGATTTTGAACGACATCGTCAAGATCATGGCCAAATATCCCGGCTACCACCTGCGCATTGCCGGTCATACCGACAGCCAGGGGGATGACGCCGCCAACCAGCTGCTGTCCGAAAAACGCGCCCAGGCCTGCGTGGACTTTCTGGTGGGGAAAGGCGTGGAAAAGAATCGGCTTCTGCCGGCCGGTTTTGGAGAGACCAAGCCGGTGGCCAGCAATAAAACCAGTGCCGGAAGGACGAGTAATCGTCGGGTGGAGTTTGATCTGGGGTTTCCGGAGGGGAAGTGAACGGGGGTTTCCTTGCCATAACGCCGCGTTTAGCGAGCGGTTGGCAGGGAAACCGTAGTTCATCGCTTTTACTATTTACTTAACTGATGTTACGCAGTGCTAAATGTCAGTTTTGTAAGAAGGCTATTATTTCACTTTTTTGAACTCTTGCAGGCCTGCATAGAATCCTACTCCAAACAATAAAGTAATCAATCCTGCGAAATATGGTATTAATTCAATCATTTTTCTTGAGGTTTATAAGTTTTAAATAAATTCCAAAAGCCAGTATGGAAGGCACCCAAATACCAATAAATATGGCAGCGGTTGCTTCTCCCTTGAAATACAGTATTTCGGAGAAAATAAGCGAGAGAAAGGCTGATACAAATAACAATTTATCCGTTATTGTGAACTTTGCAAACATTATTTTAGTGATTTAAAAAATTTTATGAACGAAGGAACGTGAAAGAACAAGTTGTGACTTTTTGAAAAGAGCATTGATATTAAATCAAACTGGCAGGCTGACAAATGACGGGGACACAGCGCTCATCTGGAAGATGTTTAATAAGGTAAATGTAAGCTGCGATTTCAAATTTCCAAATCATCCAACGGACTTTTCTCCATTTTTTACTATTCCCATCCCCCCATGGCGCGGCATTTTTCCCACCAAAAACCTCCAACCAATACGCCCCGACTTAAGACAGGGCAGGAGGCTTATTCTATCCCATAAAATTGGATGGCACATCAAAATTACTGATTCACGCTCCATGCTACTCAACAAACGTACGATGACACGCACTTTGGGCGAAAAACGCTCTTTCTTTACACCGATTTTGATGGTTTTTTTCAAATATTCAGATCATCCAGCGGACTTTTGATGTTGTGCCAGCCAGGGAGCGTGATAAGCGTAGAAAGCAACGCTGCCCCTGGTAGTCCGCCTTACTTTTTAAATCATCCGCCATGTTCCGCCTGCTGCTCCTGTCTTCTTTTCTAACGATCGCCACCACCCTCTCCGCCCAATGGCAGATCGGCCATACGAGCATCACTTTTATGGACCCGGCGCGCAACAACCGGCCGGTCCTCACCGATATTTACTACCCGGCGGAGGCGGCCGGCGACAACGTACCGCTGGCGGCGGGACAGTATCCGGTCATTCCGTTCGGGCATGGCTTTGTAATGGCCTGGTCGGCCTATCAGAATTTTTGGGAGACCCTGGTCCCGCAAGGTTTTATCCTGTGCTTTCCACGCACGGAAGGTTCCTTTTCGCCGAGCCATACGGACTTTGCCCGGGACCTGGCGTTTCTATGTTCCGCGCTGGAGGCAGAAAAAGTCCAGCCGGCTTCGCTGTTTTTCGGACACATTCAATCCCGATACGGCATCCTGGGTCACTCGATGGGCGGCGGCTGTGCGGTGCTGTCCTACCCCTATAACCCGGCGCTCATAAAATGCGTGGCCACCTTTGCACCCGCCAATACCAACCCCAGCGCCATCGCCATTGCGCCTGGCGTGTCGATCCCCTCCCTGACTTTTGCCGGTTCGTACGACTGCATTGCACCGCCCGCGCAACAGGCCCTGCTTATTTTTACAGCGTTGGATACGGCGGCCTGCAAGATATATGTCGACATCGACGGGGGCAGCCACTGCCAGTTTGCCAATGCGAATACCAATTGCAACCTGGGCGAAGCCCTGTCCGGCTGCTCCAATCCGCCCGTGTCAGCAGCGGTGCAACAGGCCTTGGTGAGCAGTCTGCTGCTGCCCTGGCTGAACACCTACCTGAAAGAGGCGCCCGGATTTTTGGCGCCCCTCCTGGATTCCCTCGCCGCCGAAAATGGATTTTCGGCTCTGCACACTTGCGAAAACACGACGGGTGTGGCCGCCACGCCAAGCGGTGGCATCGACTTGAAGATTTTAAGCAATCCGGTCTGGAATGACGTGTTGGAAGTTGCGCTCAACGGAGCCGACCGCAGTACGCCGGTTGCCTGCTGCATCAGCGACGTTGCCGGGCGCCTATGGATGCAGGTGCGCCTTCCGCCGGGCCTGGCCGGCGATATCCGGCAAATTTCAACGGCCGGGTTGTCGCCCGGTTTGTATTACCTCTTGATGGCGAGTCAGGACGGAAAAAGGGCGGTGCAAAAATTTGTAAAAATGTGAATGGGGAACTACTATCTGGCCAGATGCGCGGCCAGCACCTCGCGGACAGTCGTCCAATGCATGCCGGGATAGCGGTCATTGTCGGGCGCCGTGGTGAGGCCCCGGCCATCCAGCATGTCGCGCATATACTGCATGCCCTGCCAGGCCGGATACAGGTCTTGTTTGCCGGGTGCGACCGTGCGGGCCACCTTGATCAGTACGCCGAGCAGGCCCAGCCCGCCGGGGCGGAGCAGGCGGAACGGCGTGCCGGTCAACTCGCTGGCGACTACAGCCAGCTCCCGGGCACTGCGCGTATCGCCGGCGATGCGCAGAAAGCGGGGGGTGGCGGGATCAAGCGCCGCGTTGGCCGTAAATTCGGCCGTGTCGTCCATCGTGGTGAAATCCATGCGCTGATCGGCATTTCCCCAATACAGGACGCGTTTGCGTGGAAAGAGGATGAGTGGCATCTGACCGGTCAGCAGATCGGTGAAAGGTCCGTTGAAAATCGTGGTGGCGGCAATCGGCGCCCGATCCAGGTAGGCATGAAACTCCCGCCGTAAATCCAGGTTGCGGTTGTTGCCCTCGGCAAAGGGCGTGAAATCCAGGGAGAAATCCGAGGGTATGAAACGGGGTACGCCGGCCGCGACGGCGGCATCCAGCAGTACTTGCTGGGCATCAATGATTACGTCGCGCAGACCGGACAATGCCGATATGACACAGGCCACCCCCTGGCAGGCTTTCGATAGTTGTTCCACATTCCAGCGGTCTATGGTAATGACCTGCGCGCCCGATTGCTCCAGCCGCTTTATTTTTATCGAATCACTGTCCGGGCGAACGACCACCCGGACTTCGGCGCCCTTTTTCAGCAAAGCCTGGATAATTCTTTCGCCCAGGTTACCGGTTCCGCCCGCTACCAATATAATTTTTTTCATTTTCTGTACCTTGATCTGCTACAAACCTATAAGTTTATATGTAGTTCAAAATAACGTGTATTTGCAACACCCTCAGCAATTCTCGCTTTGGTCCGCAGGTGCCTCGCGCGGGTCTTACGACCCCGCGAAATCGGCGGTAACAGCTCACTGCGGGGTCGTAAGACCCGCGCAGGGCAGTGAAGCTAGCCCAAAGCGAGAATTGCTGCAACGCCCTAAAACCCAATCTTCCGCTTCGTATCCGTCGTCTCTTTTTTCAGTCCCGCCATCCGGATGGCCGTCACCGCAGCTTCCACGCCCTTATTCCCATGCGCGCCGCCGGCGCGGTCCAGCGCCTGCTGCTCGTTGTCGGGCGTGAGCACGCCGAAGATGAACGGCCGGCCCGAAGCGACGCTCATGTTCATCAGACCGATGGCCACGGCCTGGTTGATGTAGTCGTGGTGGCTGGTCTCGCCGCGGATAACGCAGCCCAGGCAGATGACCGCATCGGGCGAATGCCGGCTGCTGAGTAGCCGCGCACCGGTGGGCAGCTCGAAGGCGCCCGGCACCTGGAGCGTATGGATGTGGTCCTCCGCGACACCGTGCTTCCGCAGGGTGTCGTAGCAGCCTTCGTATAAGGCATGGGTAATGGCGGCATTCCATTCCGACACGACAATACCGAAACGCATGCCTTCCGCATTCGGGATGCTGGCCTCATCGTAGGCGGAGAGATTTTTAAGCGCAGAGGCCATGGCGGTTATTGGTTATTGGTTATTGGTTATTGGTTATTGGTTATTGGTTATTGGAGCTGTTTCCGCAACAATTTATAAGCGGTTCCTTTTACGGCGTAACCACCTTTTTCATCGGGTGTAGCATCGGCCAGTTGCAGGAAGGAGAGGGTGTCATTCTGATTGCTGTATTTGAAACCGAAGGCTTGGCCGGCGTCTTTCTTTTTGGAATTATAGAGGGTAATCATATCCATTTCATTGCCCATCACCCAGCAATCGCTGCTGATACAGATTTCGTAGCGGTCGAATTCCTTCCAGCCCTGAATAAGTCCGCCGGGCGTAAACATGACTTTCTCCCCAGCCCCTTTGGCGGCTATAGGCGAGAACGTACCGTTAAAGAGATTGTGGTTGAGCGCGGTCATGAAGGCGCGGTGTCCGTCCTGCGCATTCGCTTTCGACTTAATGAATTTATCCATCTGGGTGCTCTTCGCGCTAATGCCATCGAACATAGTGAGGTTCTTTTCGCCCTGCGAATCATAGACCAGGAAAATGGATTTGCCCTTGACGCCCGGTAACTCCACCGTATCCTTGCTGATCTGCACCGGCAGTTTCCAGCTGACCGGTCCGTTGAAACACTGCACGCTGTCCGGCTCAGCCGGATTGAACACCAGGGCGAGTGCGTAGGGCCGGTGGGCATTGCTCTCCGCCTGGAGCACGGAGCCGTATTGGCCCGCACGGGCGCAGAAATCGATGGCGATCCACTGGCCGCCCAGCATGTCGGTATTCGCAGAGGGAGCGGCAGTGGCGGTATTGGCGTTGGGATCCTGCTTGCAGGCGAAAAAAGCCATCGGGAGGAGGAAAACCAGAAGGAAACGAGTGTGCATTGTGTCAGATAAAAAGTTAAGAATCAAACTATTATTTCAAATACTTCAATTTCACAAAGAACTTGGGGTCTTTGGCGCCGATCTTCCGCGCGGCTTCCGGGGAGAGGACGATCTCGATATTGGGCTTGTAGCCGGCCGGTATCCGACCGATCACTTTGACAAATACGGTCGCATTGTACATCGGGTTAGTGACGGCAATGATGGTGCCAACCGCCGCTTCGCGGTGCAGGGCATACAGGTCACCCTTTTCTTTGCTATCCTTTTGCCAGAAACAAACGCCCTGCGAATCCACCTCTTTGCGCTTTTTCTTATCATCGTTATAGCGTTCGCGCAGGGCGTTGGAGAGGGAATATTTGCGGACGGGCCGCCAGCTCACCGGAATGCCGGATGTCGGCAGCCAGCCCACCAGCAGCAATTGGCCGGGATGGATGTTCTGATCTTTCAGCCGGTTGTGCTTGACCACGCTGTCTACGGGCATTTCGAAGTAGCGCTTACTGATCTGAAAAAGATTGTCGCGTTCTTTCACCACGTAATAGATCGGTGTACAGGCCGAAGCGCTGTATTTCTCGGTTTTGAAACGGATGATGGCCCGGTTGGGCACCGGGATGGTCACGCGTGTCCCGATGCGCAACGTAGGATCGGTGCGAAAGGCAGGGTTGTGGTCATACAGTTCCCCGAGGCTCAGACCGTAGTACCTGGTCAGGGCGTACAGGGTTTGTCTGGCCTTTACCGGGTGCTCGATGAATTTCTTGCCGCCTTTCACCGTCAGCAGCAGGGAATCCTTGGGCGTCAGCAGTAACAGCGGTTTTTCTACCGGGGTCGTTCGTTCCGCCTGGTGTTTACTCAGCAACACCAGCGGCTTGGTCTCGGTTTGCGCAAACGTGCGGACTGGCCACCAAAATAAAACCAAAGCAAAAAAGGGCAAGGTGTGGCGCATGGTAAAGGGTTTCTTTGAATCTTTCGGCGGCAAAAGTAAGCAGAACTAGGCCATTTGGCACCTGGAATTCGCTAAAAATCAACGTAAACGACCGCTTACACGTGCTGCTTTACCTGAAACTCGCCGTTACTGCCCATGATATTAGCTGTCATCCCCGCCCGCTACGCTTCTACCCGCTTTCCCGGAAAGCCCCTGGCGGATATCCGGGGCAAAAGCATGATCCAACGGGTCTGGGAACAGGTCAGGCAAAGCCGGCGGGTGGACGCCGCGGTCGTGGCCACCGATGACGATCGCATTGCGGCGCATGTGCAGGGCTTCGGCGGGCAGGTCATCCGGACCCGCAGCGAGCATCCCAGCGGCACCGACCGTTGTGCGGAAGTGGCCCTCCACTTCCCGGCCGCGGAGTTCATCCTCAACATCCAGGGCGATGAACCTTTCGTGCAGCCCGAACAAATTGACCTGCTGGCTACTACGCTGTGTAGTGATTCCACCTTTTCCATTGCGACGCTGGCCAAGCGCATCGAGCAAGCGGAAGTGCTGTTCAATCCCCATGTGGTGAAGGTGGCCTTGGCCGGGGACGGCCGGGCTATTTATTTCAGCCGCCATCCCATTCCGTTTCTGCGGGGTGTCGAACCGGCCGACTGGCTGAACCGGCATGCATTTTACAAACACATCGGCCTGTACGGATTTCGCCGCGAGACGCTGCTGCACATCGCCGGTCTCTCCCCGACCCCCCTGGAGTGTGCCGAGTCGCTGGAGCAGCTGCGCTGGCTGGAGCATGGACTGCCCATCCGCGTCGGGCTGACGGATTGGGAAACGACGGGCATCGATACGCCGGAAGATCTATGGAATGTCCGGACCGATCTGGTCAAATTCCCCGAT
Organism: Saprospiraceae bacterium; assembly: GCA_046597295.1. Classification (GTDB taxonomy): domain Bacteria; phylum Bacteroidota; class Bacteroidia; order Chitinophagales; family Saprospiraceae; genus M3007. The sequence continues at coordinate 7,033 of JBKJKS010000188.1, read as the reverse complement.
TTTCCGGGTCACCACGAAGGGTAACCCATCCCGGGCGCCGCGACCGATCACCGGCCGGAAGCGGGCATTCCAGGCCACATCATCGGCGATGTATGAATGGCGAGCGTGTAAGGTCTGCTGGTTGGTCTCGTCGGTGCCTTTCACCAGCACCAGGAATTCGGCTTTGGATTCCAGCAGGTCCTTATCGGTAAAACCATACATCGGGCTTTTTTCATTGAGCGCGTGCACCACGGTCCAGCTCAGGGGGAAAAAGGAGATTTTATTGAGTTCCAGCTCCAGGGGGAAGAACCGGCGGATTAGCCGGCCGTCGTCGTCGGGTTGGTTGAGGGTGATCACCATCTGCACCTCCGTTTCAAGCAGTTCACTTTTGCGGGCGTTGACCATGCGAAACATCAGCGCCTGGATGCCCTGATAAGGCGATACCAACAGGTTTTCGCTGAAGGCGATCTTGGCCAGGGGCCGGGAAAAACGACCGTAGAGAATACCGGAAATGAGTGCAAAGGCCAATAATCCGGTGAAAGATTCCAAGGCGGCCAGCACGTTGGCGGGCAGTCCCACCGGATTGATGCGGCCATAACCGACGGTGGTCAGGGTCTGGGTGCTAAAAAAATACGCTTCCATGAAATCGTGTCCAAAACCGGCGGGCTGCATACCCTGCAGGTGTTCGATGCCCAGCAGGTAGTAGGCCAGGGCAAAAAGGGCATTGATCAGCACGTAACAGGTAAATACCAGCAAAAAAAAACGGCCCCAGCTCATGCGGATGAGGAAGTAATAAATGTTGTCGCTGGACTGCATGCTCTGGCGAACGGCGTTGAAAGTACCGTCGGCATTCATCATCCGGCCATCGGTCGTGATGTTTTTGCCGAAGCCCAATTCCAGATCTTTGGTCCGGTTGGAAATATAGCGGAGCATGGCCATCGTCTTGCTTTGAAAACCGTTTATTTCTTAAAAAACAGGGGTAAAAAAGGGTGATTGGCCAAACAATAGGGGGGAATAAAAGTTGTACAGGGCAGGAATGCTGCTCTACATTTTCCCGACTGCCTGTACCGTTTCCGCCCTGTATAGCGGTTGACCCACGAGCGACTAAACGAACTGATTATGAAACGCCGCGCTATTGTCTGGCTTCGCCAGGATCTTCGTCTGCACGACAACGAGGCCATCAGTACGGCCCTGCGGATGGCCGAAGATGTCATCCCGGTTTACATTTTTGACGAACGGGTGTTTCAGGGCGTGAGTCGTTTCGGTTTACCCAAGACCGATAAGTTCCGGGCGCAGTTCATCATCGAGAGCGTGGCCGATCTGCGGCAAAGCCTGCGGGCACTCGGCAGCGATCTCATCGTTCGCGTGGGCCTTCCGGAGCAGATCCTGGCGCAGATGTGCCACGAATTGAAAACGTCCTGGGTGCTTTGTAACCGCGAACGTACGCAGGAGGAAGTGCTGGTGCAGGATGCCCTGGAGCAAAAACTCTGGAGTATCGGCGTCGAACTGCTCTACACGCGTGGCAAAATGCTGTACCACACCCAGGATCTGCCGGTGCCCGTACACCACACGCCCGACACGTTTACCCAATTCCGCAAGGACAACGAAAACATCACCCCGGTGCGTGCGCCCCTGCCCGTGCCGGACTGTCTGCCGCCGGTCACCTTTATTGCCGATCCGGGGGCCCTGCCCTCGATTGCCGACTTCGGACATACGCCCATCGAACCCGATCCGCGGGCGGCGCTGACTTTCCAGGGTGGCGAAACGGCCGGACTTGCGCGATTGCATTACTACTTATGGGAAACTGACCTGGTAAAGAAGTACAAGGAAACGCGTAACGGGATGGTCGGCGGCGACTACTCTTCCAAATTCTCCCCCTGGCTGTCGCAGGGTTGTCTGTCGCCCAAAATGATCCATCAGCAGTTGAAAAAGTACGAACTGGAAAGGGGCGCCAATGAAAGCACCTACTGGTTGTTCTTCGAACTTCTGTGGCGTGATTTCTTCCGTCTGCTGGGCAAGAAGTACGGCAACCGCATCTTTCTGCGCGGCGGTATTCAGGACAGACCCAATAAACACCTCAAAAATAATTACGATCTGTTCCAGACTTGGGCCAACGGCCAGACCGGCGTTCCATTCATCGATGCCAATATGCGCGAATTGAAGGCGACCGGTTTTATGAGCAACCGGGGTCGCCAGAACGTCGCCTCCTTCCTCGTCAAAGACCTGAAAGTGAACTGGCAAATGGGTGCGGAATATTTCGAGAGTATGCTGCTGGACTACGATCCCTGCAGCAACTGGTGCAACTGGAACTACGTGGCTGGCGTCGGCAGCGATCCGCGCGAGGACCGGTATTTCAATATCCTGACCCAGGCCAAAAATTACGATCCACTGGGGCAATACGTCCGCCTGTGGTGCCCGGAACTGCAGGCGGTGCCGCCCGAAAAGATCCATCGTCCCGATTTACTCAGCCCTACCGACCGGGCAAACTACCACGTCAACGGGTATCCAAAAGCAGTGGTACGAATTGAGAAGTGGGTGAGTTGAATCGAGATGCAAAGAGGCCGCGTCTCACTGCCGCTCGATGACGCAGCAACGCTATTGCTTTTTTGCACCTTTCGGCTTCCGGTACGGACAGTGCCGGCAACCGCTGCCGCAGCAGGCGCCCCGGCGCAACAGAAAGTGTTCAGTCAATACCCAATAGCCATTTTCCAGATAATAATCCAGCCCTTCCACCAAGGGTGCCGGATTTGGAGCAGGTGGATCGGGTTGGGCCATAGTGCTGGGTTAGGAAAAATTAGAACAAGGCGGCGGATAAAAGGTTGATCCTGGCCACTAAGACGCCACCTCCAGCATTTTTTCCATGTGCCGGTGCGGAATGGTCACCTCTTCGAACGCTTCGCCGACCACCGTGTACGCCAGATTTTCATAAAACGCCACCGCCGGTTGCCGGGCATGTAAAATGATGCGCCGCATACCCAGCTGCCTGGCCAGCGCTTCACAATGGTGCACCAGCGCCGCTCCCACCCCCCGTCCCTGTTGATCCGGCATGACCGCCACCTGCCGCATCTGGAGGGTGTGATCGTCCACCGGCATCAGGTTGAGGTAGCCCAGCAGACGTCCCGCCCCGTCGTAGGCAGCGAGGTGGATTTGTGCGTACTCCCCTGCCAGTTGTTCCGTAGAAAAGTCCAGTCCCAGTGGACGGCGCAGCACCTCGTAGCGCAGCTGCACCGCCCCGTCGTATTCGGGCGTGGCAAAGTCAATCTGATGGATAAAGATGGCCAAAGCTGGAAGAATAAAAGCCGTACCTGCGGCGAGGAAGAGATCTTGTCAGAAAATGGTGGGCTGCCCGGCACAGCTGCCGCTCGACCGGGCAAAGATAGTTGCCGCTACGGGACGCCGGCACTTCCAGCGCTGCTACGGGTACGATTCACCCGGAAGTAAATGGCTGCTTGCTCAATAACAGCCCGAATGACACCGTTTGGCATGCATTGGGCGGGGGAAATGGTATATTTGCCCGGCCCCACGTCGACCATATAGCCTCTGGTATTTTGGAATACTATGACCGGACTGGTATTCTTGATCTGAATTTTAATATGTTATCGTATGTCGACTGGAGCACAGGAAAAAGAACACGAAACAACCGTACAGCACAACCGCTTACAGTTTGAGTATTTGCCGGGTTATGCACATTTCCTGCTGGAAACCCGGCTGCAGGAATTTACCATGGTGCTGATCCGCATCTCCCGCGAAATCGACGTTCCGCTGCTTAAATATTTTGCCGGGATGCCGGAGGAAGCCCTGATCGCGCTCTCCTTGCAGAGTACCGGGGAGCTGCTCAACTTCTTCTCCCAGAACCGCGTGCAGGCATTCATCGATAAAAGCGTGCAGGCCTGGCGGGAGAATCAGCTGCCCCTAGTCCAGTACGATGAGGTCGTAGTGGAGGATATTTCCTTGGTCAGTTATGCCCGCCGCAAAGCGTTTCGCGAATTCTTGCCAGGTTACACTGCCGATCCCGACCTGTTTATCCGCATCTCGGACGAGATAGACCGGTTCAGTGTGGCCATGGAAGAGATTTGTTACAAGACGCTCTTCGAGATGAAACAGCAAAAGCTCAATGAGCACCACTATTATTTACTGCGCAGCGAACATCAGCTGCAGGAGGCGCAGGAAATAGCGGGGATGGGCAGTTTTGAATGGGACCTGACCGGGGGCAATTCCGTGTTTTCTACCCAACTATTCAAGATATTCGACCTGGAAGAGCGCACAAACCTCCTGTCGTTCCTCGATCATGTGCACCCCTTCGATCGCCAAAAGGTCAGAGACGCTATTGATAAAGCGATCAAGGAGGATGGCGTTTATGAATGTGAGTACCGGTATGGATCTGGCGCAAAGGAAAAAGTGATCTGGTCGCGCGGCATCGTAGCATTCCAGGACGGGAAACCGCAGAAGATGAAGGGCACCGTTATGGATGTTACCCAACGGCACCACATGCTCAAAAGGCTGGAGCGCAGCGAAGAACTGCACAAGCAGGCGCAGGCGCTGACCCATATTGGTAACTGGAGCTGGCTGATCCAGGAAGATCGGATTTCCTGGAGCGATGAAATGTACCGGATCTACGGTCTGGCGCCACAGTCGGAGGTTATTGATTTTGCCCGGTTCATCACGCTTGTGCACCCGGATGACCGGCAGAAACGACAGGAGGCCATCCAGAAAGCCACGCAAACGCATGAAATAGAGGATTATACGATGCGCATTGTGCTGGAAGACGGTACGATCAAAATCCTGCAGGGTAAGGGCGACGTCCTGGTGAACGAGGACGGACAGCCTTATAAAATGGTGGGCACCTGTCAGGATATTACCAAACAGGCCCTGCTGCTTGACCAGTTGCGGGAAAGCGAAGAAACCTTCCGGCAACTGATTGTCAATGCACCCGACGCGGTTGTCGTCATCGATGAGGACAGTTCCATTATGTTATGGAATCCCAAGGCGGAAGAGCTGTTCGGCTGGACCTCGGCGGAGGCGACCGGAAAGGATGTGGGAGACACCATCGTACCGCCTGTTTATCGAAATATGCACCACCAGGGGATGAAACGCCTGCACGACACGGGTATATCCCACGTTTTGAACAAAACCATTGAAATAACTGCCCGCAAAAAGAGCGGGGAAGAATTTTACATAGCGCTTTCTATCGCCCGGTCGCTTTGGGCGGGCAAACAGGTCTTCGTTTCCTTTATCCGCGACATTTCCAAGGAAAAGAACGCCGAACAGGAGCTGGAAGAGCAAAGAAACCAGCTGGCCCGTAAAAATCTCGAACTGGAAAGGAGCAACCAGGAGCTGATGGCCTTTAATTATATTGCCAGTCACGATCTGAAAGAGCCGGTGCGGAAGATCAAGATATTCAGTAACCTCATTACGGAGAAAAGCGGTGACGCATTACCAGAAAACATCCGGGACTACCTCGGCCGCATTTCCGGTGCTGCCAACCACATGCAGAAATTGATCGAGGCGCTGTTCGCTTTTTCACGCACCACATCAGCCGACAGGGTACTGGAGCCCACTGATCTGAATATCCTGCTGCAGGAGGTGCTGTATGCGCTGAAAGATAATATTGAGGAAGAGCAAGCCATCATCACCGCCACTGATTTGCCCGTGCTGCCCGTTATTCCGTTTCAATTCCACCAGTTGCTGGAAAATATCATTTGCAATGCGCTGAAATACACCCGCCCCGGCGTCCGGCCGGAGATCAACATCACGGCGTCGCTATTGCCCGGTAATACGCTGACCCAGGAGGAAGTGGATCCCGAGCAGACGTACTGCGCTATTGCGATCAGGGATAACGGTATTGGTTTCGACCAACAGTACGCCAATAAGATTTTCGAACTTTTTCAGCGCCTGCACAGTAAGAATGAGTTTGCCGGCACCGGTATCGGGCTGGCCATCTGCAAAAAAATCGTCCAGCATCACCATGGTTTTATCACTGCGGAGGGCGAACCCGGCCGGGGCGCTACTTTTACGATCTATATTCCCGCTAAGAGGCTGTTTTAAAACCCCGGACGGAGCGAAAAGACGTGAATTTTGGTGATAGATGAAGGTTTATTTTTAGTGCATAGCATGGCCTATTCGCTAAAAATAAATTGAAATATAGCGGCAAAAGGCGCGGCTTTTCGCCCGGCAAGGGGTTTTAAAACAGCCTCTAAGTAGGCGGCTGTGCCACCGAGCGTTTTACGCTTTCAAAATGCTCTTCTAAGCCGCTTTCCTTCATTTTTTCTTTGATCTGCGCCTCCGGCTGATCGGAATGGGCCATTTCCGCCACCAATACGCGCAGTACCTGGGCATCCTTATCTTTCCATTCGGGTTGGTTGATTAAACCCTGCTCATCCAGAATATCCTTGCGCAATATTTTTTCCAGACCCTCGGCTTTCATTTTTTCACTCACATTGTGTACCAGCCGGTCATACACCGCCTGGGAGTCAATTTTATCGACTTCGCCGGTGATCAACTTCAACATCCGCTGGTAGCGGACTTTGAGGTACAAGCTACGCACCAGCAAGCCGATCAGCAGTAAGGCGGCTATGCCGATTAAAATGACCCAGACGATCGACGTGACCCCCCGCTGCGTTTTGTCTCTTTCTTCCACCACTTTGTTCAGCAGCAGATCGATCCGGGGCAGCAAAGAATCGCTCAGCACCGCGATGGCGCCGCGGGTGGCACTGCGCGACAGGGTGTCCAGCTGCCGGTCCAGGAACAGGCGCAGGTCAGCCAGGTTGTTTTTGAATTCGGGCGACCGAAGTTTATAGGATAACTGATCAATCAACTGGTTCAGGGCCTGCGCCAGGTCCCGGCTGACCAGTTCGGTGACGTAGTTTTTGAGTTGATCATCGGTTAAACTCGTTTTGGCATTAGCCAGCATCTTCTGCAACCCGGCGTCCGCCTGCAGCAACCAGTCGGCGGTAAAGTCGCGCACCATGCTGTTCAGCACGGTATCGGTCGTGTAGTAGATGGAATCGGAGGTTTGCTGGAGTACGATACCCCATTCGCGCCGCAGCAGCCCGAA
>JBKJKS010000163.1:0-3138 GCA_046597295.1 Saprospiraceae bacterium | reverse complement strand
TTATTTTGAAAATACCAACCGGACATTTGCAAAAAGCCATTCACCCGGAATACGACCACGCATGAGCCAGGCCAGTATCCTTATTATTGACGATGAGGCGGCCATCCGCAAACTGCTGCAAATCACCCTGCATGCCCATGACTACAAAACAGAGACGGCCGCCACCGGCGGTTTGGGTCTGACTGCCGCCGCCATGCATCCGCCGGACCTGATCCTGCTCGACCTGGGATTGCCCGATGAGGACGGCCAGGCCGTGCTGCTGAAATTGCGGGAATGGTATGCCGGCCCCATCATTATTCTGACGGTGCGGAATACGGAAGAGGATATTGTACTGGCGCTCGATCACGGCGGTAACGACTACCTGACCAAGCCCTTTCGTTCGGGCGAACTCCTGGCCCGCATCCGCTCCGCCTTGCGGCTGGCCCAGTCGGCTGACCATGAACCGGTGCAATCGTTCGGCCACCTGAGCATCGACCGCGCCGCCCGCACCATCCGCAAGAACGGCGAAGCCATCAAGCTCACTTCCACGGAATACGCGCTGCTGACCCTGTTCATGCGCAATGAAGGCAAGGTATTGACCCATCCCTTCATTCTCGGCGAAGTATGGGGCCCGGGCTATACTTCCCAGACCCAGTATCCGCGCGTTTTTGTGGGTCAGTTGCGCAAAAAAATAGAAGACGACCCAAACCAACCGAAATTCATTATCACCGAGTCCGGCATCGGGTACCGGTTCGTAGGCGGCTAAACGCTGTACCCTTTCAAATTTCAATGCATGAAAAATCACGTCCCTGCCCCGGTGACGACGGCCACCCTGTTGGTTGCACTCGGCATCATTTACGGCGACATCGGCACCAGTCCATTATACGTTTTAAAAGCCATCATCGAGGAACAGGCTATTTCACCCATGCTGGTCTATGGCGGAATTTCCTGCGTCTTCTGGACCCTGGTCTTCCAGACCTCCATCAAATACATTACGTTCACGTTGATGGCGGATAACCACGGCGAAGGCGGCATTTTTTCCTTGTACGCCCTGGTGCGCCGTTTCGGAAAACGCGCCCTCATCATTGCCACCATTCTCGGCGCCACCGCCCTGCTGGCGGACGGATTCATTACCCCGCCCATTTCGGTGGCCTCGGCGGTGGAAGGGCTGGACCTGGTGATGCCGCACTTACCGACGGTCCCCATCGTGGTGGTCATTTTATCCGGCCTGTTTTTTTTCCAGCGCTTCGGCACCCAGATCGTGGGACGGGTATTCGGGCCGGTTATGGTCGTTTGGTTTGCCATGCTGCTGGTGCTGGGTGGCTGGCAGATCACACAACACCCCGACATCATCCAGGCATTGAACCCCTACCATGCCTACAACCTCCTGGTCCATTATCCGGGCGGGTTCTGGTTGCTTGGCGGCGTGTTTTTGTGCACCACCGGCGCGGAGGCCCTGTATTCGGATCTGGGCCATTGCGGGCGGAAGAATATTCGCTTGACCTGGATTTACGTCAAAATTTGCCTGGTGGTCAACTACATGGGGCAAGCTGCCTGGCTGCTGACCGATGCGGGCCCTACGCTCGACGGGCGCAATCCTTTCTTTGCCATCATGCCGGCCTGGTTCATCTGGCCGGGCATTCTGATCGCCACCGCTGCCACGATCATTGCGTCACAAGCCCTGATCAGTGGCTCCTATACCCTGATCAGCGAGGCCATCAGCATGAATTTCTGGCCGCGCGTGGCGGTCCGGAATCCAACCGATATGAAAGGGCAGATTTACATACCTTCGGTAAACAGCCTGTTGTGGGCGGGCTGCGTCGGGATGATCGTGTATTTCCAGAATTCCACCAATATGGAAGCGGCGTATGGCTTTTCGATCACGATTGCCATGCTGATGACCACGTTCTTACTCACCGTGTACCTCGTCTTCATCAAAAAATGGCGCAAGTGGGTGGTATTCGGCATCATCTCCGTTTTCGTATTGATCGAATCCGCTTTTTTCCTGGCCAACGCGGCCAAGGCGGGGGAAGCCAAGCCGGTCATCCTGCTGGCGGTGTGCATATTTTCAACCATGTACGTCTGGCACTACGCCCGGAAGATTAATAACCGCCTGGTGCGCTTCGTCAAACTGAAAAACCACACCGGACTTATCCGTGAATTGAGCGAAGACGACAGCATTCCCAAATTTTCCACCCACCTGATCTATTTAACCAAGGCGAACCGCAAAAGCGAGGTCGAGGAAAAAATCGTTAAATCCATTTTTTCCAAAAAGCCGAAGCGTGCCGACGTGTACTGGTTTGTGCATATTCACCGGACGGATGAACCTTACACGTTAAATTACCAGATAGAGGAAATCCTGGACGACAAGGTCATCAAGGTCAATATCAACACAGGATTCCGGGTGCAGCCCCGTGTAGAGTTGTACTTTAAGAAGATCGTGCAGGACCTGGTCGCGAAGCACGAACTGAATCTGCATATCCGCCCCGACGGCTCGACCCGCTACAACCCGGAGCCGGATTTCAAATTCGTGGTCATTGAGAAATTCCTGTCGGTGGAAAACGAATTTGCCCTTACCGATGGATTGCTGCTCAACACCTATTTTTGGCTGAAGCGGTTGGGACAGTCGGATGAAAAAGCCTTCGGACTGGACAAAAGCGACGTAGTCGTAGAACAGGTGCCGCTGATTTATCAGCCGGTGACCCAACTGGAGTTGAGCCGGAAATAAAGGTGCCGCAAGGGGACAGGTTCAGATTTCTTCTCTTCGTTACCGGGTTGCCCAAAATCTGGGGATGATTCCGCTACTACCGCTCAGCTGTGCTTCCGATAGGCGCTGGGCGTCGCCCCCATCTTTTTCTTAAAAATCCGCGAGAAGTAGAACGCTGATTCAAACCCGGCCCTGGCGGCTATTTCGGCGATGGTCAGCGAAGTCTCACGCAGCATCTGCCCGGTTTTTTCGATTTTCAGGTGCAGCAGGTATTGCCCGGGCGAGGTGTGCAACACCTCTTTAAAGGTTTTGCGAAACCACTCATAACCCACGTTGTGTTTAGCGGCAATTACCTCAAAATCAAGGTTTTGTTCCCAGTGTTCATGAATTTTGAACCGAATGGACTGGATGAGCCGGGTCGGTATCGGCGGTTTCCAGAACTTCGATGCCAA
>JBKJKS010000145.1:0-4851 GCA_046597295.1 Saprospiraceae bacterium | reverse complement strand
TTTCAATAATTGCGCCGCCGATGCGCACATTTGGTTAACAAAAACCAAAATTGTAATTTGTACGACATTTCAACCTCTTCTTAATGCTATTTTCAATGGAATGATCGTGCCATTATTATCTTAATAATAAATATAATATAATGATAAATAATCGTTTAATCTGCACATGAAAGCGGAATCAAGGCTCAAAATGCACCAGGAGGCCGCATCAACGCTACCCTAAGGCGACCATTTTGCGGGGAATTTTTTTTCGATAGATAACGGAACATGAAAAAGGCAGCCCGGGGGTCAGATCGGGCTGCTCTAAAGCGGTCTTTGTAAAAAACCGCCCCGACCGTTGTCGGAACAGTTTCGATTAAAATGCTTATGCTCAAGAATTCGGCGTTGCCCGGTGCGGGTTGAGCGCTCCAACGTTTTGGAGCGCTCATATCCGCGAACGTCAAAAAGCAACTATTTTTTTTAGGAGACAGGGGTCAGGAGTTAGGAGACAGGGGTCAGGAGACAGGAATTATGGAAGTATCCACTGTTTCCTGTCTCCTGTTTCCTGTCTCCTGTCTCCTGTCTCCTGTCTCCTAATTTTTTACTTATTGGAGTAGATCACGTACTCATAGGGCTGGAGTGTTTTACGCTCGTCTTTTTTCAAAGTGACGAATGTCTGCGTGGCGCCAAAGACGTTTCGCCATTTGCCAGCCGAGGCGTCGCTCTGCCAGGTAATACCGGCGGGTTGCTTGGATAAATTAAACAGACACAATACTTTATCGCCGTTTTTCTCGCGCGTGAAGGCATAGACCTTGGCATCGTCGGAGGTCGGGATCTTTTGCAGCACGCCACCGTGTGGGCCATTCCACAGCGCATGGTTGTTGTGCTTCAGGGTCGTCAGGGTTTTAAAAAAAGCGGCCCGTGACTTGCCGGTCCAGTCGATCTCATCCTTGTTGAAAAAGAGCAGCCGCTTGTTCAGGCTGGCTTCCTGCCCGTTGTAGATCAGGCCCGTGCCTTCGATCATAAAGCAGAGCGCCGTGAAACAGTCGGCGCCTTCACCGAAGCTCTCCCGCTCGGTGCCGTTCCAGGAATTTTCGTCGTGGTTTTGGGTAAAATTCATCTGCCAGCCCCGGGTACCGTATTTGGTTTTGATCCCCTCGGTCCATTCGTACACCGCAGTAGCGGGCTTTTTGCCGCTGGCGACCTCCTTGATGGTGTGGTGCAGACCCCAGCCGTAGTTCATTTCAAAAGCGGCGTCAAAATGCTCTTTCCCTTGGTCTTCATTTTCCGACAACATAAAGACCGGACGGATTTTGTCGAGCCGGGGCCGCAGTTCCTGCCAGAAGGAAATGGGGACTTCGCCGGCCACGTCCTCTCGGAAGCCATCGACGGCGGTGTTTTTCAGCCAGAACTCATGGGCCCGCATCCAGGCCTCGCGTAGTTGGGGATTTGTGTAATCCAGCTGGGCCACGTCCGACCAGCCGTATTTCTTGCCGTCGGGACCGACCGGATCGGTGATCTTGCCATCGGGGCCTTTCTTATACCATTCCGGGTGTTCACGCATCCACTTGGAATTCCAGCCGGTGTGGTTGGGTACGAAGTCCAGGATGACCTTCATGCCCAGCTCGTGGGCGCGGTTCACCAGGCGATTCAGATCGGCCATGGTGCCGAATTCCGGGTTCACCGCCTCGAAATCAATGGCGGCATAGTACGAGCCGTAGCATTTGGATTTCGCCTCGTCGTGGCATTTACGGTTCGTGTCACTGATCGGGTAGACGGGCATGAGCCAGATGATATCCGCGCCCAGGTCCTTGATCCGCGGCAGGTCCTGCGTAAAAGCATTGAACGTACCGGCTTTCGAGAACTGACGGATGTTGGCTTCGTAGATCACGGCATTCTTGGCCCAGTCGGGTGTGCGCAGCGTATTGACACCGGGTATGCCGGGCGTGGCTTTGGTAGCGGCGGTTTGTTTGCAGGCCAGGGAAGCCAGGGTGAGCGCGACAAGCAAAAGAATTCTCATGGTTGTTAATGTTTTAATGGTCATTTAAACGGGCAAATAAATATCGAAAGTGGCGCCTTGATTTAGTTCGCTGGTGGCGGTGATCACACCGTGGTGATTATCCACAATTTTCTTGACGATGGCGAGACCAATCCCGGTGCCGGCATACTCGTTTTTGCCATGCAGGCGCTGAAAGACTTCGAAAATTTTGTCTTTGTAAACGGGTGGAAAGCCGATGCCATTGTCCGTAACGGTGATGTGGCCATAGTGCTTTGCCGGTAAGAGTTGCGGGTGGCTAAAATGGCTGCCCCGACCGGTTTCAAATTTGATTTGGATAAGCGGCGGTTGGTCAGGCAGGGAGAATTTGAGGGCATTGTCCAGAAGGCTATGCATCAGCTGGCGAAACTGGTAGGGAATGATCTGGCCCTGGCACGTTCCGCTGATTTCAATGATCGCCCGTTTTTCCCGAATGGTTTCTGCCTATTCGGCCTTTACTTCTTCGACCAGTTGTCGGAGGTCGGTTTGTTCCAACCTGCGTTCGATGGAGTTTATTCGTGAATAAGCCAGTATATCCTGAATAAGTTGCTGCATCCGGCCGGCAGCATCCTGCATGCGCCGGAAATAGTCCTTACCCTGATCAGATAGGTTGCCCGCTTCTTTTTCCTGAATACGACTGGCAAAGGTCTGTATTTTGCGCAGTGGCTCCTGTAGGTCGTGGCTGGATACATAAGCGAATGCCTCCAGCTCCTTGTTCGCATTTATTAAATCGACTGACCGTTTTTCTTTCTCTTCGTTTTGAAAGGCCAGTTCCTGGTTGGCAATGAGCAACTCGTTGGACCGTTTTTCCTTCTCTTTGTTTTGAAAGACCAGAGCGCTGTTGACTTGTTCCAGTTCTTTGGTTCTTTCCCTAACTGCGTTTTGTAACGCTGCTTTTTGGGTTATCTGCTCGTGTATCTCCGTGGTGCTACCCACCCACAGGATGATGGCCCCCTGTTCATCTTTCACCGGTGAGGCCAGGTTCAAATGCCATTTATAATCGCCGTCCTTATTTAAAAATCGCATTTCCATGGTTAAAACAGTGCCCAATGCCGAAGCCTCCTGAAAACGGTGCTGAAATTCTTCCAACTCATCGGGATGCATAATTTTGTAGTATCCCAGATCTCTTAATTCTTCAAAGCTCAGTCCCGTATAGTCCAACCACTTTTTGTTAAAATAAAGCACCTTGCCCGCCGGATCGGCATTGCTTATTTTGGCCGGCATCAAATCCGCCATATGGCGGAAATGTTTTTCGCTTCTTTCCAGTTTTAAAGAGGCTTCTTTATAATTCGTAATATCCCTGGATACCGAAAATATGCGCTCTATTTTCTGGTTTGGTCCTTCCCCAACGATGGGCAATACAATGACATCCCACCATTTCGGCGTTCCTTTCGCCGTGCTGCTCAAAGCCTGAAACTGCACCTTTTCGCCGGCAAGGGCTTTTGCGACCGCATTCCTGACCATCTGCTGGTCCGGTGCTGCCCACAAATCCCACCAGTATGTATCCTTGAACTCGCTGAAATCATCGATCTCCATCAGGCAAATGCCGTTGGTATTCATAAACTGCAGCCGGCCTTCGGTATCCAGGACTTTAATGCAATCGGGGCTGCTATCCAGTATGGAGCGGTTAAAGGCCTCGCTGGCTTCCGTTTTTTGGCGGATGAGCACCATTTCTGTCACATCGTAGGCTATAGTGGTGACCCCCGAAATAGTACCGTCCTTCTCAAGATAGGGCTGATAAGTAATATTAAAATACCGGTCCTTTATTTGGCCATTGTACGTCAACCGGGCCAGGATTTCGTTGGCATGCACCGGAACGCCGCTGGTAAAAACCTGGTCAATCATGGCGGGGAAAGGTTGGTCGGCCAGTTCGGGAAGCACCTGGAGCAAGGTTTTCCCTTCGACATCTTCGCCTTTGCCCCAGAATTCCTTCATCAAATCATTGGCCAGCGTTATTTTCTGCTGTTTCCCTTTCATGATCGAAAAAGCAAAGGGCGACTGCTTCAACATCGTGTAGTAGCGTTCTTCACTTTCTTCCAGCTGTTTTCCCGCTTCTATATAGACTGTAGTGTTCATAAATACCGGTTAATTTTATACTTCGCTATGCATGTGAGAATTACCAGTGATGACAAACTTTTCTCTCGTCGGCGGTACGCTATTTTTCTGCGTCACCAATATAAGCGCGTGGTGAATAACTTTGCCAAGCAGCGAAAATTCAGCGGGTTTACGGATATAGTGTTGTGCTCCGTTCTTATATAACAGGTCTACTACATCTTCCTGCAGCGAGGTGGAATATATAATGACCGGCAGCTGACGGAGTCTATCGTCCCGCTTGATTTCTTCCAGGCACTGTATGCCGTTTTTGCGGGGCATGTTGAGGTCGAGAAAAAGCACATCGGGCAGTTGCCCCGGGCCTGCGGTGAGCTGCTGCATGAGTTGTTCGCCGTCATTGACGATAGAAAGCACGGTAAAGAAGTCCAGCTCGCTGAGTACCTCGCTAAAAAGCAAATGATCGTCCCGGTCATCATCAGCGAGTAAAACATGTATAAGCGGAGCATCCATGAAGCCAAAGGTAACCAAATGACGGCCATTCTATGCCTTTGTTGTCAAGCATGGGTGTCAAAAGGCCTACGGCAGTGCATCCGGCAAACCCAGCCGGAAGGAGGCCTACTTTTGCTTTACCATCCAGCGATCAACTTTGGATTGCAGCAGGATCAGCGGTAAGCAACCTTCCTGTAACACCTGGTTGTGAAATTGCCGGACGTCAAATTTGTCACCGAGCATTTGCTCCGCTTTTGCCCGCAGTTCGCGAATTTTCAGCTGGCCGACCTTGTACG
>JBKJKS010000144.1:0-4461 GCA_046597295.1 Saprospiraceae bacterium | reverse complement strand
GGATTTGCGGCCGCCGTGGCGGCCCCGCAAAATGCCGAAGTGGTCGTCGTGGCGGTGGGCGAGACCGCCATGATGAGCGGCGAAGCCGGCGCCCGGGCCGAGATCGGCCTGCCCGGCGTACAGCAGCAACTGGTGGAGGAACTGGTCAAAACCGGTAAGCCGGTGGTCGTAGTGCTCATGAACGGTCGCCCGCTGGCGATCCCGTGGATCGCCCAAAACGCCACGGCTATCGTGGAAGCCTGGTGGCTGGGCACGGAGACCGGCAACGCCCTGGCCGACGTGCTGTTCGGCGACTATAACCCCTCCGGCAAACTGCCGATGACCTTTCCCCGTTCGGTGGGCCAGGTGCCGATCTATTACAACGATAAAAGCACCGGCCGGCCCTTCGATCCCAATTCCAAGTGGACCAGCAAATACCTGGACATGCCCAATTCACCGCAGTACGCTTTCGGCTTCGGCCTGAGCTATACCACCTTCGGTTACAGCGATCCACAGGTCAGTAAGCCGGTTTTTAAAAAAGGGGAAAACCTGCAGGTGACGGTGAACTTGACCAATACCGGAGCACGCGAGGGCGAAGAAGTCGTCCAACTGTACGTCCGCGATCTGGTCGGTTCGGTAACCCGGCCGGTGAAAGAATTGAAAGGTTTCCAAAAAATCATGCTCGCGGCGGGCGCCTCCAAAACCTTGACTTTTACTTTAACCGATCGCGACCTGAGTTTTTATCGCCAGGACATGACCTTCGGCAGCGAGCCGGGCGAATTCGAGATCATGGTCGGCGGTAGCTCCGACAACGTGAAGAAGGTCAAGGTGCGGATGGAGTGAGATCAAATTATTTTAAGCTGATAATTGCCGGATTCATCGTGTATGCCGTGGCAGCCTGGTGCAGCGCCGGTTACCACCACCCGGACGAGCATTTTCAAATCCTCGAACTGGCCAACTACAAACTGGGCGGAACGCCGGCTGCGGATTTGCCCTGGGAGTTCCGCGAACGCATCCGGCCCGGTCTGCAGCCCGGATTGGCATACACGGTGATCAGCGGTCTGCGGGCGCTGGGTGTGGACAATCCCTTTCACCAGGCCTTTACCCTGCGGTGGATGAGTGGTTGGCTGATGTGGCTGGTTTTTGTGAGCTGGGCGAGGCACTTGGGCCGTTCTTTCGCCGATAGCCAATTGACCAGGACCTTGCTGTGGTCGGGGCTGCTGTTATGGTTCATGCCCTATTTGAGTGTGCGTTTTTCCTCAGAAAACTGGGCCGCGCTGACTTTTTTAGCGGGCTTGCTTTTCATTATGCAGTTCATTGAAAATAAGGAAAATAGGGTGGGGTGGAGCTTGATGCTCGGCGGTTTTCTGCTGGGTCTGTCGTTCTTTTTCCGCTTTCAGATGGCCTTCGCTTTGGCGGGCGCAGCAGCCTGGCTGCTGTACTACCGGCCTTTGCGCCTGGCGGGATGGGGATGGTTGTTACTGGGCGGATTGTTCGCTGCGGGCCTGGGGGCATGTGCAGACTACTGGCTTTACGGTCAGTGGGAGTTTACGGCGTTGAAGTATTTCCAGGCAAATATTGTGGAAAACAAGGCCGCCAACTGGGGCACGTCGCCGTGGTGGTTCTATTTTCGGGAAACGGTTTTAACGGGCTTGCCGCCGGTGAGCATACTGATGCTGGCCCTGGCGATTCGGGGCGGCTGGCAACAGCCGCAGCACGTTTTTGGGTGGGTACTGCTCCCTTTCTTGTTTGCTCACTGCCTGGTCGGACATAAAGAGTTGCGCTTCCTGTTTCCGATGGTGTTCCCCTGCGTGGCGTTGGCTGCACTGGGCTGGCCATCCGCCTGGCAAAGGTACAAGCAACGGGGCTGGGCCAGGGTAGTGGTTGGTTTGGCAGTAATCCTTAATTTGTTGGTTTTGCCAATCCGTAATCTGACCCCGGCCAACGAAGCGCTGCCATATTTTCGTTATCTCTATGACTATGCCCAACGCACACCCACGACCTTATTTGCCATTGAAAAAAATCCCTACGATCTGGTTGGTCTGCAGGCACATTTCTACCAATCTAAAAACTTGCAAGTACAAGTGCTGCCAACGGTAGTTCAACTCGATAGCCTGCCCATTTCGACGACCGGCCTGCTGATCTACCCGAAACTGAGCCTACCAAAACCATTGCCCCGGCGCCAGGTGGAACGTTGTTACACGTATTTTCCCGATTGGATCCTGGCGTTCAACGTCAATGACTGGCAAAGCCGCTCGCGTATCTGGAGCATTTATCAGCTGCAATAATGAACTACCCTTTTAAAATTCACCCAACCATAATAAGATGATGAAGCAAAATTTTACCACATCAAATCCGGGGCGAACGGGGATGCTGCTCCTGTTCAGCCTGTTACTCACCCAGCTCCTGACGGCCCAGGTGCAGCTCCGGGGTCGCATCACCGACCAGGTCGACGGTTCCGGGCTGCCCGGCGTGACCATCGTCGAAAAGGGACAAACCAACGGCACCAGCACCGATCTGGATGGCAATTACAGCCTCACGGTGCGGGATACGAGTGCCGTGCTGGTCATCAGTTACACCGGCTACGCGCCGCAGGAAGTCGCCATTGGCAGCCGCACGCAAGTAGACCTCGCCATCGGCGAAGATGCCACCACCCTCGATCAGGTGGTGGTGGTCGGCTACGGCACCCAGCGCAAGAGCGACCTGACCGGCGCGGTTGGTTCGGTCAAATCAAAGGACCTCGAGCGCATTGCTACCGGCTCGGTCGATCAGGCTTTGCAGGGTAAGCTGGCCGGGGTGTACGTTTCGCCCGGCTCCGGCGAACCGGGCGCCAACGCCGTGATTCGCATCCGCGGCACGGGCACTTTAAATAATGCCAATCCGATTTTCGTCATCGACGGAATGATCACCTACGATGCTTCTTTCGTCAATCCCCAGGATGTTGCCTCGGTGGAAGTACTGAAAGATGCCTCGGCCTGCGCCATTTACGGCGCCCGCGGTTCCAACGGGGTGGTGATTATCACCACCAAAAGCGGTGGGAAGCGCGACAATGCCGTCATCTCGTTCAACAGCTATTACGGCACCCAGGAGGCGACGAAGCAGATCGACCTGATGAATGCGGCCCAGTTTGCCCAGTCCTATAACGAATTGGTCAACGCCCCCTATTTCCCCGATCCGGCATCGCTGGGAGAAGGGACGGACTGGCAGGAAGAGATTTTTCGCCAGGCGCCCATCAGCAATGTTCAACTGGGCATCAGCGGCGGCTCCGAACGCTATTCCTACAACATCAGCGGCAACTATTTCAATCAGTCGGGCATTTTGAAAAATGACGAGTACCAGCGGCTAACCGTGCGGCTGAACAATCAATTCCTGGTGAAAAAGTGGCTGACCATCGGCAACAACCTGGCCTATTCCAAGGTCAAGCGCGACCTGGCGCCACAGGGTGTGATCAGCAGCGCCTACCGCATTCCGCCGACGGTTACGCCCAAAGATGCGGACGGCAACTTCAGCGATCCGACGTCGCCCTACGGACTGGCCATCGCCAATCCGGCGGCCGATCTGTTTTATAAAAGCAATAACCAGCGGTTGAACGATCGCTTTTTCGGGACGGTGTACGGAGAAATCAGCCTGTTCAAATACTTCCGCTTCCGTTCCAACTTCGGCTTTGATGTCGACAACGAGAACGGCAAGACCTTTACGCCTAAGTTTCAGGTTTCGCCGTCCCAGATTGGCAAAGACGACCAGCTGATCGTGCGCCGCAACCAGAAGCGCGACTGGATCTGGGAACAAACGCTGACTTTCGATCGCGACTGGAACGACGTGCATCATCTCACGGTGCTGGCCGGCTATACCGCCGAAGATCGCAGCTTCGAATACCTGGAGGCCGGACGCCGCAATTTCCCCGGAGCGATCGACAATCTGCTCTACCTGTCGGCCGGTAATGACACGACGCAATCAAATAATAATGGCGCCAATGACGAAGGCCTGATCTCTTATTTGTTCCGCACCAACTACACGCTGTTCGATCGTTATCTGTTCACCGTATCGGCGCGTTTCGATCAATCTTCGCGTTTTGCAGTGGATAATCGCCAGGGCGTTTTTCCTTCTTTCAGCTTCGGCTGGAATGTCGCGCAGGAGGATTTTATCCAGGACCTCGGTTTTTTTGATCGGTTGAAACTGCGTTTCAGCTACGGCGTACTGGGCAATCAGAACAGCATCAGAGGCCGGTACTACCCAAGTCTGGGTGTCATCCGGTCGGGTTTGTACGCCATCTTCGGCGCCGGCGAAGACCTGAACCAGGGCGCTACGCTCCTCGATTACAGCAACCCCGATCTGAAATGGGAAAATGCCCGCCAGACGGACGTTGGGCTTGAATTCGGCCTGTTCAACAATCGCTTGTCGGCTGAAATAGACTGGTACAACCGCCTGACCTATGACATCATCGCCGCTGTGCCGATCCCGGACTATGTCGGTTCGGGCAGC
>JBKJKS010000061.1:0-2806 GCA_046597295.1 Saprospiraceae bacterium | reverse complement strand
GCCCGCGTATTTGGGCGCCGTGCCGTGGGTGGCCTCGAAAATGGCGTGGCCGGTGAGGTAGTTGATGTTGGCGCCCGGGGCGATGCCGATACCGCCGACTTGTGCGGCGAGGGCATCGGAGAGGTAGTCGCCATTCAGGTTCAGCGTGGCAATCACGTCGAAATCCTCGGGGCGGGTCAGTACCTGCTGCAACGTTATGTCGGCAATGGAATCTTTGATGATCAGGCCAGCGCCCGGTTTGCCGTCCGGAATGACGCACCAGGGACCGCCGTCGAGTTCGACCGCGCCGAAGGTCGACTTGGCCAGTTCATAGCCCCAGTCCCGGAAAGCGCCCTCGGTGAATTTCATGATATTGCCCTTGTGCACCAGGTTCACGCTTTTCCGCTTGTGTTTGATGGCGTAAGCGATGGCCTGGTAGATCAAACGCTGCGTACCCAGCTTGCTCACCGGCTTGATGCCGATGCCCACTTCAATCGGTTCCGCCTTTTTCGCCGTCGTCGGGTTCGACAATTTGCTGAACTCGGTGGTTTTTTCGGACGTCCCGAAACGGATTTTTTCAAAGGCCTTGGGATCGTTTTCCGCCAGAAAATCCAGCAGTTTCTTGGCTTCCGGTGTGCCGGCGGCGTATTCGATGCCGGCATAAATATCCTCCGTGTTTTCCCGGAAGATGACCATGTTCACCTTTTCCGGCGTACGCACGGGGGAGGGCACGCCCTTGAACCAGCGGACCGGCCGCAGGCAAACGTACAGGTCTAAAATCTGGCGCAGGGCCACATTCAGCGAGCGGATGCCGCCCCCGACGGGCGTGGTCAGCGGACCTTTGATGGCGACCTTATATTGATCAATAATTTTCAGCGTCTCGTCAGGGAGCCAGTTGCCGGTGGCGTTGTAGGCTTTCTCGCCAGCCAGCACTTCCTGCCAGATGATCTTTTTTTTGCCACCGTAGGCTTTTTCCACAGCAGCGTCGAATACGCGTACCGACGCCGCCCAGATATCCGGTCCGGTACCGTCTCCCTCGATAAATGGGATGATCGGGTCGTTGGGCACCTTCAGTTTGCCTTTCAAAATCGTGATAGTTGATCCTTGCATCGTGCAGCGATGATTTTAAGTGAAGAGTAATTTGGCCATTACAGGCGGCGCGAAGGTAGTACGGGTGAGAGGAAATTCACGAATCTTTAACCAGTCCCGTAGCAACTCACCGGCCCCAATCGGCGTTTGGATGCCAAAATATCAAGACGCGCCATGAAACGACTATTTTTTTTCCTGATTACCCTGTGCTCGGTAGCCGTAGCTACCGCGCAATCACCCACGCCAGCACCGGCCGAAAAGAGCGATCCGGGCGCCAAAAAGATCCTGGATAAGATCCGCAAAAAATACGAAGGGTATAAAACCATCGAAGCGGCCTTCGTGCTGACCATCGAAGTGCCCGGCCAGCCCAAAGAAGTACAGAAAGCCACCATCGGCCAGGAAGCGAATAAGTTTCGTCTCGAAATGGATCAGCAGGTCATCGTCAGCGATGGGCAGGCTACCTGGGTGTATCAGAAGAAGAACAACGAAGTGCAGATCAATAATGCCGAACCCGTCGGCTCGGACAATGGATTCATGACGCCCAAAGATCTGCTCAACCGCTACCAAAAGGGCGACTATTTGTATTCCGTCGTGGATAAAACCACGGAGGGCGGCAAAGTACTCACGCAGATCGAGTTCAAACCGAAGACCAAGAAATCCGAGTACTCCAAACTGCGCGTCAGCGTCGACGAGAAAGCCGGTACCATTCGGAGTGTGAAAGCGTTCGGTAAAGATGGTACGCGCTACACCTTCGTCATGGGCCGCCTGACGCCCAATAAAACCTTTGCTGCCGACTATTTCACGTTCGACACCAAGCGTTATCCGGGCGTGAAAGTCGAGGACCTGCGCATGTAACGCCGATTTTAGTCGGCCAACAAACAGCACTATGCCGACTAGAGTCGGCGTTACTTGCGAATCGCTTCCACCGGATCCATCCGGCTGGCCTGGGCTGCCGGAATCAGGCCGGAAAACACCCCCACCACGATCGAAGTGATGATACCCACCAGGGTGTTGCTTTGCGAGAGATGGATGTCGAAATCGAGGGCCGCCGTAATGCCCAGGGTGACCAGCCAGATAAAGAGGAGCCCGATCAGCCCGCCGACCACGCAGAGCACGACCGCTTCGAACAGGATTTCGAGCAAAATGAACCAGCGCTTGGCGCCGAGGGCCATTTTGATGCCAATGATGCTGGTGCGTTCCCGCACGGAGACGAACATGATGTTGGCGACCGAGAACATGCCGACCACCAGCGCGAAAATGCCGATGATAAAGCCCGCGACGTTGAGTGTACCGAACACGCCGTCGAACAGTTTACTTAAGACGGAAAGGGTATTGAGCGAAAAGTTGGTGTCTTCCCGCGGCTTGAGGTGACGCTGGGCGCGCAGGACGCCGGTGATTTCGTCTTTCATTTCTTCCAGACCCACCCCGCTTTTGGCCTGCACCATGATGCTGCTCTGGTTACCGCGGCCGCTGGCCCGCACCCCGAAGCCGCGCCGCGCCAGGTTGTAGCCCACCAGCACGCAGTTATCGAAATTAAAGGGTTTCAGAATGTCGTTACCCGATTTTTTGAGCACCCCGATGATGCGCATTTTACGGCCGCCGACGCTGATGTCCTTGCCCAGGGGATCGATTTCGGTACCGAACAGACCTTCCGCTACCACTGCACCCAGGATGCACACTTCGCTGCCATTCTGGTACTCAATGGGGGAGAAGTAGCGTCCCTCGTCCTGAAATTCCA
>JBKJKS010000032.1:0-4415 GCA_046597295.1 Saprospiraceae bacterium | reverse complement strand
ATACGCGGATGCTTCCGATGCCGAACTGGCGGCTGCCACCGGACTGGCCGGTGATGCACTCGGTCGCGCCCGGGAACGCTGGTTCACGGAGACCCTGCTTTCGCCCCTGCAGGAAGAGCAGGCTATAGCTATTAGTCAGCGTTTAAAGCCGGACGGATTCAGTTTGAGCCGGGGCGGACGGTTTTATACGGCGCAGTCGGACGCCGTGAACAAGGGGCGGACAGTGCAGTGGATGATGAGCCTCTTTCGCCTGGCAGTTCCCAATGACCTTCATTTTGCCGCTGTGGGCGACAGCCTGAATGATGTATCCATGCTGCAAGTGGTGGATGTGCCCTTTCTCGTGCAACGCCCCGATCAGACCTGGGCCACCGTGGACATCCCGCACCTCACCCGGATCGAAGCGGTTGGGCCGGCGGGCTTTTCCGCTGTGGTAGATAAGTTAACGATGGCCTGATGATTTCTGGTAGAGGTTGATGAGGGTTTATAAGGGTTTATAGAAAAGGTTGATAACGACCTGCCAATTACTTTGTGCCACTAGCGATTTTCTTATATTTGCTAAAACTGCACCTTATTGTATATGTCGATACTGATCGTAGCAACTTTCATCCTGGGGTATTTGCTGATTGCGCTGGAGCACCCCATCAAGATTGACAAAGCCGCTTCGGCGGTGTTGACGGGGGTGCTCTGCTGGACCGTACTGGTGTTCGGCTTCGGAGCGATGCCTGCGGCAAGCACTGCCCCCGCCGATGTGGCTCATTTGCTCGACGAATCGTTCTCCGAACATCTCAGTGACATCGCCAGCATCCTGTTCTTCCTGCTGGGGGCGATGACTATTGTTGAGCTGGTGGATGCGCACGATGGTTTCCAGGTCATCACCGACCGGATCACCACGACCAACCGGGTCCAGCTCTTATGGATCGTGTCGATGGTCTCTTTCTTTCTTTCCGCTGCGCTCGATAACCTGACCACGGCCATCGTGATGTGCGCACTCGCGCGTAAGCTGGTGCGCGACAAGCAGGATTTATGGTTTTTGGGCGGCTTCATCATCATAGCTGCCAATGCCGGCGGTGCCTGGTCGCCGATCGGCGACATCACGACGATCATGCTCTGGATTGGCGGACAGGTCACGACCTGGAATATTATCAAAGTGCTGTTTGTTCCGTCCCTGGTCTGCCTTTTAGTCCCCCTCCTGATTGCTTCTTTCCGATTCACCGGAGCAGCGGATAAGCCCACCAAACATGGGCGGCATCATGAAACACCCGGCGCAAGTCGCCGCCAGCAGGTATTGATCCTGGGTCTGGGGGTGGCCAGCCTGCTTTTTGTACCCATTTTCAAAAGCGTCACCCATTTGCCGCCCTTTATGGGGGTGCTGCTGGGCTTGGGGGGGTTATGGTACGTGACGGAACTCCTCTACAAAGAAAAAACGCATGAAATACGCAAAAAACTGACCGTATCGGCGGTCTTGCGCCGTATTGACAGTCCGAGCATCCTGTTCTTCCTGGGCATTTTGCTGGCCGTAGCGGCCCTGGATACCTCCGGACATTTGCATTTGTTAGCCTCCGTGCTGGACGAAGCATTCGCCGGGAACATTTACAGCATCAATACTTTGATCGGCCTGCTCTCCGCTATCGTCGATAACGTTCCGTTGGTAGCGGCCGCCATGGGTATGTACGACCTGAATACCTACCCACCCGATCACCCATTATGGGAACTACTGGCCTACTGCGCCGGCACCGGGGGCAGCATCCTCATCATCGGCTCGGCGGCAGGAGTGGCGGCCATGGGCGTATTGAAGATTGATTTTATCTGGTATTTGAAAAAGATTGGCTGGTACGCGGGCATAGGGTATTTTGCCGGCATCCTCACGTATTACTTGTTGACGCAATGAATAAATTTTTCGAGCATTTCAATCTTCACGACGAAAAGGAAGATTATCAGGCGGTTATAAAAAACATGGAAAGAGATATTGCCTCGCGGGGGGCAAATCTGTGGATCCTGATTTTCGCCATTTTTGTCGCCTCCCTGGGTTTAAACGTGAATTCCACGGCGGTCATCATTGGGGCCATGCTCATTTCTCCGCTCATGGGACCGATCATGGGGATGGGATTGGGGATGGGCATCAATGATTTAGCCCTGTTGCGCAGATCCTTGCTCAATTATCTTTTCGCCGCCGGAGTAAGTCTGGCTACTTCCACGGTTTATTTTGCGATTACCCCGATCGATGCCGCCCATTCGGAGATACTGGCCAGGACATCGCCCAATATCTACGACGTGCTGATTGCACTTTTTGGCGGACTGGCCGGAATCGTGGCCGTTTCCTGCAAGCACCGGGGCAATGTCATACCGGGCGTCGCGATAGCCACCGCCCTCATGCCGCCCCTCTGCACGGCAGGCTATGGGCTGGCCACCTTCCAGATGACGTACTTCTTCGGCGCGTTCTACCTGTTCCTCATCAACACCGTATTCATTGCCCTGGCCACCCTGATCGGCGTCCGGTTCCTGCAGTTCCCCCTGAAAAAACTGCGCGATCACGAGGCGGAAATCAGGGCAAAACGAATTGCCTTGTGGGTAGTCGTGCTGACGCTGCTACCAAGCCTGTATCTGGGGTACGACATTGTGCGACAGGAAAAATTCAAGCAAAACGCCACTCGTTTTATCCAGCGGGAAGCCCAGTTCCAGAACGACTACTTATTAGAAAAATCCATCGATGCCCGGCACAAAACTATTACGCTCACCTATGGCGGAAAAAAAATAACCGATCCGGAAATCGAGCAGCTGAAAAGCAGATTGGCCAACTACGGCCTTGGAAATGCTTCGGTGAACGTCCGGCAGGGCTTTGAATATTTGAATGTATCCAATCCGACGGAACTGACGAATCCGCTGAAACAGGCCCTGGCCGACAAGGAATATGAACTGCTGGCCCTGAAAACAAAGATCGATAGCTTGCAGGCCTTAGAAGTGAACACGACGCAACTGCTCAACGAAGCCAAGGCCTTGTATCCGGACCTGCGCCAGCTGGCCTGTACGGAATTCCGCTCCCCGGTTCCCCTGAAGAAGGGAACAGTGGAAGACTACCTGGTATATCTGCAATTCTCCAAACTGCCGGACCGGAAAGGGAAAAAACAAGTGCAGGATTGGCTGGAAACGCGGCTGCATCGAAAGGTACAAGTGGTCTTTGGGCAATAATTTACGCTCGATTGTTCATACAGCATCATTCATCCGTTTGTTGCCAGCAACGATTGCCTGTCGTAGCCAACGGTGTTGCGGTATATCTGCGGCGAGGTGTCGGTATTGGTTTTAAAAAACCGGCTAAAATAATATTCGTCATCATACCCTAACTCGTAGGCAATTTGTTTTACCGGCTTATTAGTTAAGTAGAGCTCCCTCTTTGCTTCTATAATGATGCGTTCTGAAATGAGCGAAGTAAGGGTTTTATTGAGATGTGCTTTGGTGATCCTGGCCAGTGCTTTGGGGGTAATATTTAATATGAAAGCATAGTCACTGGCGGTGTGTTTGGTTTTAAAGTGGGCTTCAATGGCTTCTTTCAAAGATTGTAGTATAAAAGGTTCTTTCAAATTTGCAATAGACTGCTTAGCTTCGCTCTGTTGCGCTGTTTTTAACCTGGAAGCAGTAATTAAAAATATTTTCAAGTAAGAAATCAATAATTCATATTGAGCCAAAGCTGTATTTTGCATTTCAGTTCTTATTTGTTCAACAATCATTTGAAACGTCTCCACCGTTTTGGCATCAATGGTCACCATAGGTGGCTGGTAGATGTTGTTGAACAATACGCCATTACAAGCTATTTCCTGCTGATGTTTGTGAATACAAAAAAAGTCAGGGTGAAACTGTATTGCTACGCCGCTTAAATTATTTTCAGGTATCAACATGAAAGGCTGATAGGGCGTGAATGCCAATAAATGGTTGCCCAAAAATTGATATCCGGCAAAATCTGCTTTTAGCAGTCCCATCCCCTGCTGAATCCAGATAAGAGAATAATAATTATTTGACTGAATATGGTCGAAAAAGCTATTGTCTTCAAAAGAAAATACTTTGAAAGCGAGGTTTCCGTTTTCGGGGTTTATTAAGGTAAAAACTTTTGGCATCGTCATTGTCTTATTGGTTAGCAAAGTAATTAAGCCCAATGATGGAAGGACTATAAAAACTATGAAACGAACGTTCATTTTAGTTGCCTGTCTTTTTCTTCAATTGCCAAATCGTTGATGCTGGCAAATCTTTTTTGCATCAATCCGTTTGCGTCAAACTCCCACAACTCGTTGCCATAACTTCTATACCATTGCCCGGCCTTATCGTGCCACTCGTATTCAAATCTTACCGCCATCCTGTTCTCTCTGAACCCCCAAAGTTCTTTTTTTAATTTGTAATTCAACTCCTTTTGCCACTTTCTGGTCAAA
>JBKJKS010000012.1:0-3919 GCA_046597295.1 Saprospiraceae bacterium | reverse complement strand
CTACGATCAGCATGCAAGCGCCGACCGCAAACCACACGTAGCGATTGCGGACCACCTCGGTGCGCCAAAACGGAAGTTCCATCGAACCCATATTGAACACATGGAACAACTGGGTGAAAATCAAAGTAAAAAACAGGATGTTATTGCAACGCGCGGGGTCCCAGCCCTCCCCGGCGTGCAGGGTGAAATGGCTGACGTACACCGCCCCGATGGTTGCCGCCGTCATGATGCTGGCGTAGAAAAAAATCCGCCGCCAGCGCCGCCGGTCAATGATGGGCTCGTCGGTGTCGCGCGGCTTCTGCTGCATGACCAAGGGGCCTCCGGCAGTGACACCCAGCGCCAAAGCCGGCAATACGTCGGTGACGAGGTTGATGAACAGGATTTGCAACGGTTTCAACTGGAAATGTAGAAACAGCACCGATACGATGGCGATTACTGCCAGCTCGCTCATGTTGCAGGACAGCAGGTAGATGACAAACTTGCGGATGTTGTCGAAGATGACCCGCCCCTGGCGAATCGCCACGACGATGCTGGCAAAACTATCGTCGCGCAGCACCATATCGGCTGCGTCCTGCGCCACCTGCGTGCCATGTTTGCCCATGGCGATGCCGATGTCGGCTTTTTTGAGCGCGGGCGCATCATTTACGCCGTCGCCGGTCATGCCCACGATGGCCTTGCGCTCTTGAAAAACACTTATTAAATCGAGTTTCTGTTTGGGGCTGACGCGGGCAAATATTTTCGCGGCGGCCCAGCGCGATTTATCCGCCGCTTTGAGTTTTTTATAGTCGGGCATCTCTTTTCCGAGTACCACGTCTGCGTCATCGGAATCGATGATGCCCAACTGCCGGCCGATGGCTTTTGCGGCGGCGGGGTGGTCGCCGGTGACCATGACGACTTCGATACCCGCATCCCGGCATTGACGGATGGCGGCAGGCACTTCTTTTCTCGGCGGGTCGATCAGCCCAAAAAGCCCGGCGAACACCAGATTCTCCGCCAGTTCCTTTGCGCCTTTGGCCTCCGGTTTGAATGCGCCCGCCAGGACTTTCAGCCCGGAGGCCGCCATTTTTTCCGCTTCGGCGAGCCAGGCTTTCCGGCTCTTCGGGGTCAGGGGGACGTTTTTGTCGCCATCGAGCAGAAATTGGCAACATTTAAGCAGGTCTTCGACAGCGCCCTTGGCAAAAACCAGGTTGCCTTCCGGGGTCTTGTGCAAAGTGGCCATGATCTTGGTTTCGGAAGAGAACGGCATTTCCGACAGTTTGGGGGATTGGAGCCGGAGGTCGTTGATGTCTTCGCCCAGCCGGAGGGCGAATTTGAGCAAGCCCGTTTCGAGCGGGTCGCCAATTTCTTTAATGCTTCTTTTTCCGGCAGTTATCTCCGAGGTATTGCACAAAATGGCAATTTGCAGCAGGCGGCGATATGGCGCCTCCGGCAAATGCCCGACGGGCATATCGGCGGCATCGTCGCTTTTTGCCCAGGCGCCGCCCGGCGAAGCGAGTGCTTCAACTTCCATTTTGTTTAGCGTGAGCGTCCCGGTTTTGTCGGTACAAATGATGGTGGTTCCGCCCAGCGTTTCGACCGCCGAAAGTTTGCGCACGATCACCTTTTGGCGAGCCAATCGGAGCATTCCCTGGGCCAAGGCGAGGGTGGCCACGATGGACAATCCTTCCGGGACGGCCGCTACGGCCAGGGCAATAGCGGTTTGGAGCATTTCCATGATTGGCTTCCCGCCCATCAAACCCACGCCAAAAATGACCACCACCAGGCCGCCGGTAATTTTGATCAGGCGGCCACTGAACGCTTCCAATTTCTTTTCCAAGGGCGTGGCGGCCTGATCGGAAGTGCCGACGAGGTGGGCGATTTTTCCCAATTCGGTGTTCATGCCCGTACCCGCAACTACCGCCCGGCCATTGCCTTTGGTGATGAAAGTTCCTTTAAAAAGCAGGTTCGATTGTTCGGCCAGCGGCGTATCGGCGGGTAAAACGGCGGGGGCTTTTTCCACGGGGACGCTTTCGCCGGTGAGGGAAGCCTCGTCCACTTGCAGCTGGGCACTGTGGTAGAGCCGGGCGTCGGCCGCTATGATGTCGCCGGCTTCCAGGTAAATCACGTCGCCGGGCACCAGCGTTTCGCTGTTGATTTCCGACAAAGTGCCGCCGCGAAACACTTTGGCGGAAACAGCCACCATTTTTTTCAGAGCGTCCATGCTACGCCCGGCCTGGAATTCCATGTAAAAACCGATGATGGCGTTGAGGAGAACAACCGCCACAATGGCGATCCCATCCAGCCATTCCTGAAAAGCGAGCGACGCGCCCGCTGCCACTACGAGCAATAAGACGAGGGGGCTTTTAAACTGCCGCAGGAAGATCTTCCAGGCCGGCGTGCGTTCACCTTGGGCAATAGCGTTGGGGCCAACCGATGCCAGCCGTTTGGCTGCTTCTGCCGCGGACAGGCCCTGTTTGGTATCGGCGCCTAAATGGGCAAATAATTCGTCTTCCCGCGAAGCCCAGTGGGGGGCGTCCGATTTGGTGGGTACTGCGTGGTGCTTACTGCTGCCCATGGTGTTTGTTTTTCATGATGTAGTCAAATTCCATTTCCAGTTAAGAATTTCGGGCATGTCTTCTCCATGCAGCTCAATATAAGCGGTGTGCTCGAGCAGTTTGTCCCGCAGGTGGTGCTGGGTGGATGCGCCGCGTGACCCCAGACCGGGCAAGCGATCGATTGCACTAATGACCAGGTGAAACCGGTCTAGCTCATTCAAGACCACCATATCGAAAGGGGTGGTTGTTGTACCTTCTCCTTTATAACCACGCACGTGCAGGTTGTCATGATTGGTACGGCGATAGGTCAGGCGGTGGATGAGCAAAGGGTACCCGTGAAAAGCGAAAATGATCGGTTTGTCCTTAGTGAAAAGCAGATCAAAATCCTGATCATTCAAGCCGTGCGGATGTTCGCTCTCCGGCTGCAGGGTCATGAGATCGACCACGTTGACCACCCGCACTTTTAATGCAGGAAAATGCTCCCGAAGCATCTGCACTGCGGCTATCGTCTCCAGCGTGGGTACGTCGCCGGCGCAGGCCATCACCACATCCGGCTCACCACCTTCGTCGTTACTGGCCCATTCCCAGACACCTAATCCGGCGGTACAATGCCGGACCGCGGCTTCCACATCCAGCCATTGCATGGCCGGTTGTTTACCGGCGACAATAACATTTACATAACCGCGGCTGCGCAGGCAATGGTCAGTGACCGACAAGAGGGTATTGGCATCCGGCGGAAGATAAATACGAATAATATCTGCGGTTTTATTGGCCACATGATCCAGAAATCCGGGGTCCTGGTGGCTGTTGCCATTATGATCCTGTCGCCACACGTGCGAGGTGAGCAGGTAATTCAACGAGGCGATCGGCCGCCGCCAGGGTATTTTACAGGAGACTTGCAGCCATTTGGCATGTTGGTTAAACATGGAACCAACAATATGAATGAAGGCTTCATAACAGGAAAACAAACCATGCCGGCCCGTTAACAAGTATCCTTCCAGCCACCCCTGGCATAAATGTTCGCTCAATACCTCCATGACCCGGCCATCGGCGGAAATGTGGTCATCACTTTCCAAAATCTCGGCCGTGGAAGTGCGTTCCGTTATATCGAACAGGCGGGAGAGGCGGTTCGAAGAGGTTTCATCCGGCCCGAATATTCTGAAATTCCGGCGCTCCCAGTTCAGCTTCATCACATCCCGGAGCAAAGCGCCCATGACCACCGTCGCTTCGGCTAGCATGGTACCTGGCTCCGGCACGTTCACCGCATGTTTGCGGAAGTCGGGCATTTTCAGATCGTGCAGCAGCAGACCGCCATTGGCATGTGGATTAGCGCCCATGCGCTTTAGGCCTTGTGGCGCCAGGGCGGCTAACTCCGCAATCAATTT
>JBKJKS010000674.1:0-2870 GCA_046597295.1 Saprospiraceae bacterium | reverse complement strand
GGCTCTATTTTGACTTCCGCCGTGGCCACGTCAGTCTGGCAGGTAGCCGGACCGCAGCCCCAACCGATGGTAATGGTTGAAGGATTAGAAAACGAGGCAGCACCGCAATGATCCACCGTAATTTGTTCGATGAGGGTGACTATTTCATTGTATTCCAGCAAGGCATCACCGTCTCCGAAAGCGGTGAAATAGCTGCCCGGCACCGTGGCTTCAAAGAGGACGCCTCCGGTATTGGTACCGCCGACGCCGGCGAATTGCATGTTCAAGCCCGGGAAGTGATCGTCGCGGAACTGCAGGGTTGAAATGGCCCCCTGGCGGGTGTTGCGCACGGTGATCGTGCGGGTCAGCACCTGGCCGTTCTGGCCGGTCTGCGCCACCGGATTCACGCTGACGATGAAAAGCAGGCCCGTCTCCACGGTGTAATCCAGGGATGTAATTTGTTGGCTGCCACCGGTATAGGTGGCGGAAACGCTATTGGAAAATAACTGCCCGCTGTTGATGGCAGCGATCAGGCTGCAGGTCGCCATTTCCTGCCCGTTGAAAGTGGCGGTGGCGCCGGCCGGCAGATCCGGCAGGGCGAATACCGGCGCGCTGGAGTTAGCGATATTGAACTCGGTGGCGCCGCTGACCGAGCCGGCTACGTACGCAATGCCGGTCGGCAGGGTAAGGGTGACTTGCAGGTTGCTGAATGGAGCAGCCGTGTTGTTCTGTACCGTCACGGCGAATGCGTCCTGCCCACAGACGTACAAATTATCCGGGTTCTGGGTGGTAAGGACGACATTTTGGGCAGCAAGGGGCACTGAGAAAGCGCAGAGAAGCGCCAGCAGAAGCGTGCGGGTACCGATGGTCATGGAGGAAGTGTTTCGTTGGTAAGGAGAAAGTCATGGAAATCGCCTCAACATAACCCTTCTGCCCCAGCCCGCTGCGCACAATGTGTGAACGATGCATGCCGGCCGGTAAGTGCCTTGGTTTGGATGCGTGAAGCGGCTTTCCTTCCACAGGACGCAGCTTTGTACCAAAGGGTTGGGAGCCCCGGCCGGGTTTATTATTTACGTCCGAAATCGGCGGGAATTTCGCCCCAGGTGTCGGTCTCCCAGGTGAGCAGCGGGTTGGTGACCGGGTGCGTGGCCAGCCATTTCTCGGCGCGTTCGATGAGCTGGAATATTTCGTCGTTGCGGCCCGTGGCTTCCAGTTTGGTGTTGGCTTTCCCTTTTTTCACCCAGGCCCTGCCGGTGCGGGAATCGGAATAAATGGGCATGGCCGGCCGGCCTTCGCGCTGCAGCAGGGCCAGGCCGTGGACGATGGCCAGGAATTCGCCGATGTTGTTGGTGCCGTCGGGCAGCGGCCCCACCCGGAACACTTCCTTGCCGGTGGCGGTGAACACGCCGCGGTACTCCATCGCCCCGGGATTCCCGCTGCAGGCAGCATCTACGGCCAGGCTGTCGCGCACAATGCTCGTGCGGGGCGCCTTCGCCAACGTCTTTTTGGCCGGTTCGGCGCCCTGTACATACTTCCAGTAATTGCCTTGCAGGGCCTGCTCCGCCTGCGCCCGGCTTTCAAAGCTCTTGTATTTGGCTTTTTCAAAACCGTCCACCTGGCGCTTACACTCCTCCCAGGTGGCGTAGATGCCGGGTTTATGGCCTTCCCAAACGACGTAGAATTTTTGTTTGGCCATTGTTACGTCTTCAACAAATTCACCGAATAATAAAGCGAGAAGCCCTGAAACTTCACCTGCCCGTTGCACAGCGCCGGATCGTCGCAATCCCGGCTGTACAGATTGTCCAGGTTTTTGAGTCCTAAATGGAAGCGCGCGCCCAGTATGCCGCCCAGGTCTCTTTTCCCGATATTCAATTTGTACTGCAGGCCCGCGACCAAACCCAGATCCGACTTTTTGAAATCGTTGTTGGCCTGAAACAGCCGGTTTTCGGTAGTGGGCTGCTGGATGCCCTTCAGCCGGCTGACCAGCAGAAAACCCAAATACGGGCCGGCGAACATCGATAGCCGGCCGTCGCGCCGGAAAGTAAGCTCCGGCTGTATGCCGATCGTTAACCAGGTGGTGTTGTAAGTACCGCCGCGCACATAAGTGACGGTATCGCCATAAAAGTTGGAGGCGACGGTCGAGAATTTTCCGGCCAATCCCAGGTCCACATTGATGATGATGAATCCCCCGCGCCCTTTGAAGCGGGCCTGGGTGCCGATCTCCCAGCCGGCCCGGTAACCGAAGCCCAGCGACTGGTCCCGGAACAGGGTGTCGGCTGGAAACTGGCCCGTACCGGGCAGGGTATGCGCATTGATGCCGGCCCTTATCCGGAACTCCACCGCACCGGGACTGAATTCCCGCTCGAACACGAATTCATTGGTCACCTTCCGGCCATTGCGGGCGCCTTCGGTCGTGATCTGTAGTTCGCGGTTACCGAGCAGCCGGTAAACGATTTTCTTAGGGTCGTCATGGGCCGGATTTTCAAATACGTAACCTTCATAGTCGGCCTCCGTCAGCCCGAAGCCGATGGGCCGGTTCTGATTCTGGCCGCGGGCAATGACGTAGTACGTGATGGAATCCTGGCGCAGTTCGAGCCGGATGGTCTCCAGGGTCACGGTATCGCCATCCTCCGGCTTGATGCGCAGGGCCCGGGCGGTGAGCGTACTATCATTCACGATGGTCCAGATCTCCAGGCGGTCGCCGCGGTCGGTGGGCATGAACCAGGTGCCGTCGAGGGCGCGAAATTCACGGAAGACGCCTTCCGGATTTTCTATCTGGGCGGAGACGGTGAGCGGAAGGACCAGCAGGACGAATAAGAGCAGGCGATAAAACATAAGGGCATGATGAATGATGAATAATAAATAATGACTTACCGCCCGTAGGCCGCCAG
>JBKJKS010000572.1:0-6852 GCA_046597295.1 Saprospiraceae bacterium | reverse complement strand
GATATGATTGACCAGTACAGCGCTGCGTTTCATCCGGGCAAAGGCCGTCACGCCCACATCAATGGTGCGCACAATGTCGCCGACATCGGCGGTTTCGCCGCCGGCCAGGTGCAGGTTGATTCCCTGCGCCCGCATATTTTCTATAAAATCGGAATGGCCGCGAATCACGGCAGCGATCACTTCCGCTGGAATACGCGTCTTATTCCGACCGATTGTACTGCTAAGCAAAATGTCGTCTGTACACCCCACGCAAGCCATATCGTCGAGGTTCATCACGATGGCGTCCTGGGCCACGCCGGCCCAGACCGACAAGTCGCCGGTCTCGCGCCAGTACAGATAGGCCAGACTGGTTTTGGTACCGGCCGTATCGGCATGCAGGAGGTTGCAATACCGGGCATTACCCGCCGCCAGGTCGGGCAATATTTTGCAGAAAGCGCTGGGATATAAGCCCTTGTCCAGGTGCTGGATCGCCGAATGTACCTCGTCTTTGGAGGCGGAAACACCGCGCAGGTCATATTTCAGGCTCATGGATGGAGGAGGTGATGAAATGATACAGGGAAAAATGTCACGCCCCTTTTTCCCAGGTTCGGTACTTGGCCGTTAAGATGAACACCTGGTGCAAGATCGCTTTGTCCAAATCCGTGAAAGCCACCTGTCGGCGGGCCATGGCGGTGGCTGCCGTCGTATAGGCTTCCTCTAGTTTGTAGCTGCGGTAACTACTGTCGGGACCGCCCCAGGCAAAGTCGGGGATGAAATTGCGTGGATAACCCGCGCCGAACACGTTGGCGAACGCGCCCACCACCGTGCCCGTGTTGAACATGGTATTGATGCCGCATTTAGCGTGATCGCCCATGATGAGGCCTATGAATTGCTGGCCGGTTTTTTCGAATCGCTCGGTCTCGTAATCCCAGAGTTTGACCTCCGAGTAGTTGTTTTTCAGGTTCGAGTTGTTGGTATTGGCGCCGAGGTTGCACCATTCACCGAGCACGGCATCGCCCAGAAAACCATCGTGGCTTTTGTTGCTGTTGGCAAACAGGATCGAACGGGTGACTTCGCCGCCTACCCGGCAGCCGGGGCCAATGGTGGTGGGACCATAGATTTTCGTGCCCATTTTGACGATGGCGTTCGCTCCGATGGACAATGGACCACGTAGCATGCTGCCTTCCATCACTACCGCATTTTCACCCAGGTAAATAGGACCGGCACTGACATTGAGGATGCAGCACTCCAGATTGACGCCGGGTTCGACGAACAGGTTTTGGATCGGTCCGATCAACTGATTGGTAATGGATATGGTCTGCGACCGCCGGCCGGCCGTGAGCAGGGCAAAATCGGCCACCAGGGCGGCACCGTTGAGGGGCGTAAAATCCCAGAGATTCGAAACCTGCGTCAGGGGAAAATCCGCTTCCAGTTCCGTACCGTGCAGCTCGCCGACTTCCTCATCCTCGATCAGGCTTTCAATCTGGCTTTCGTTGAGCCGGGCAGCGACCAGTTCGCCGTCGCGTAACAGGGCATCACCCAGTTGAATCCGCTCCAGCCGGCGGCAAAGCGCTTCATCCGGCACGATGTTACCACCTACGATCAGGTTATCCTCCTCGATGTGGATCGGATATTTCTGCTGCAAATACTCCTGGGTGATGTACGATGCCGATCCGCGCAGGTAACGTTCCCATTTTTCGCGCAGCGAGAGAATGCCCAGCCGGAGTTCACCCGTCGGCCGCGTAGCCGTGAGTGGCAGGAGATGTCCCCGTGCATCGGTGTCGAAAAGGATGATGTTCAGCATGCAGGATGGTGCCAATAAAAAAAGTCCCAATGTGCACACAGCCTATCGGGACTTTTCAAAAACCAGTGGTTCGGTCAATTACTTCGCAAACTTCGAGTTGGCGAATTTCTTATTGAACTTATCAATACGGCCTGCGGTGTCCACAAACTTCATTTTACCGGTGAAGAAAGGGTGGCTATAGGCCGAAATATCCATCTTGACGAGGGGGTATTCCTGACCGTCTTCCCACATCACTTTCTCCTTGGAGTTGGTGCAGGATTTACCGAGAAATGATTCGTCCGTGGAAATGTCTTTGAACACCACGAGGCGATAGTTGGCCGGATGAATGTCTTTTTTCATGACTAATGTACTAGAATGAGTGGTAAATCTGAAATCTCAAAATTCGAGCCGCAAATGTACGAACAACGGGCCTGTTTTTCAAAATTCTTTTGAAAAAATTCAGGAAATGTTTCCCATTTGTTTTCGGTTGGCCAGCAGTTGGCGGTGCGTAGCGAGTACCTGCGGCAGGAGCAATTGCGTTCCGTCATTGACGATGATGTGCTGGGCCAGGCGCAACTTGTCCGTTTCGGGCAGCTGGTTGGCCAGCCTCGCCTGCACCTGCTCCGCGGTCAGGCCGTCGCGTTGCATCACCCGCGCTATCCGCAGCGCTTCCGGAGCGGCCACCACGATCAGCGCGTCCAGCCAGCGGTGGCTGCCACTTTCGATCAGCAGCGCGGCCTCCTTGAGGGTGTAGGGTGCGCCGGCTGCTGCCTCCGCCTGGTGCCAATCGTGGCTGTCCTGTGCTACGGCCGGGTGTACCAGGGCATTGAGCGCGGCCAGTTTATCCGGCTGGGAAAAGGCGATGGCCGCCACCCGGGGGCGATTATAGGAGCCATCCGGTAAGTAGGCTTCCTCCCCAAAAATCTTCAGAATCCCCTGCTTTAATGCCGCATCGTGTTGAATCAACCATTTGGCTCGCCGGTCGGCATCGTAGACCGGGATGCCCAGGGCAGCAAAGATTTGGCTGACGGTGGTCTTGCCGCTGCCGATGCCCCCCGTGATGCCGACGCGCAGGGCCGGATGACTGGAAGGAGAATCAGTAGGAGCCATATAATTCAGCGGCATTCATTAATGATGGTTTGAAACGCTCTTTTACAATTTCAGGAACACGGGCACCTGCTTCAGCGCGGCCAGCATAAACGGCAGCGTGGGTGGCGCCGCAAGTAAACGCAAGGTCTCGAAGAAGTCCGCATCCTCGTCCAAAAATCGAAAGACCAGCGGCGCCGGGAGTTGACGGAACAGGCCGGTAAAAAAATCTTTCCCGCTCACCTGGCCGTCCTGCAGCACCCGGAGCATGACGCTGTCGAAAAAGCGGTAGCGCCAGGCGGAGCGCAGCAGCGTCGGATCCGGCTGCCCGCTGCGCTCCCAGGCGTCCACGAAAGCGCGTAAACGGCGCCGGGTACGGAGGAAAGCATAGCCGCTGGAGGCTTTTACAAAGCCGCCGGCCGTGCCAATGTGCGTTACCCGGCCTTCGGTAGCCGGGAATGGCTGATCGGTCATCGGAATGACGCCGAATTCGCGTTCCAGCACCGTAAAGTCGGCTATTTTTATTTGTTGCCGGATGTAGTTGTTCAATTCCTGATCGTACTCCGCCGCCGGGCACAGGGCCGGCGAAAACACCGTAAACTCGACCAAAGCGCGGGTTTCCGATAAAGGCAATACATATACGAACCGGGTTTCGCCCTTTTGTTCCAGGCGGTAGTCCATGAAGGTCATGGCTTGTACATCGAAGGCCGGCGCCGGTGTTTCAATCGTCCAACCCTGAAAATGCTGTAGTAAGTGGACGTAGGGAGAAGTTGGAACCCGCCCTTCCTGCTTTTCCACGGCTAGCGGTGTAAAGGCCGGCCGGGGGTAGAGCGCACTCGCTGTTGGCAGCAGCGCCTGCCGGGTAAAAGCGCTGTTGAAGATCATCCCGCCGGTAAAATCACCGTGATCGGTACGTACCCGGCCGGTGGCAGCGTCCACCTGCTGTATGTTCGTGGTCATCCGGTGTACATTCGGGTAACGGCTGAGTTCCTGCTTGGCCCAACGATAAAAATCCAGGCCCCGCACCATGTGGTAGCGGTAAGGTGCTATTTGCAGCGGCGTCGTCAGGTTTTCGCCGTAAAACCGGCATTGCTCCCAGGTGCGGAAAGTCACCGGCGGAAGCGGCTCCGCATCGGTGGCCCAGAAACACCAGGTCCGGTCGTTTTTTTCTTTTTCGTCCCGGTCGAGCAGCAGAATCTGCCGGTCCTTGAAAAACGGCCGGCGAGCCAGTTCAAGGGCCAGCGTCAGGCCCGCCAGGCCACCGCCGGTGAGCAGAATATCCGGCCGGCTGGGGTCAGGCTTTTCGCCCGGCGCGGCAGCCATAAGGTCGGAATCGGGTGTCATTGGTCGAACATGGTTTAATCGCTATATCCTGCTGACAGGAATAAATATTTCTTCCGCAAAATGGCTTTTCCCGCAAATAGTTCAGCCATTCGCAGAAATTCCCCGATTTTTGCCGGTACAATCTTCCTTCTCATAAACATTTAATTATCAATTTTTTATGTTCAAAAATGGCCTTTTGAAAGCAAAATGGCTCGGCGGGCTGCCCCTCCTGCTCCTGCTGGCCAGCTGCAACCGCCACACCAACCTGACGGTGCTGCAACCCGCCCAGATGAAAATACCCGAACACATTGCCACGGTCGCCGTGGTGGACCGGAGTAAACCTTCCAATGGCTGGCTGAATGTACTGGAGGGCGTGCTCACCGGCGAGGCCATCGGCCAGGACCGGCAAAGCCGCGCGGAGGCCGTGCGTGGCTTATCGGCCGCCCTGACCCGGACGCCGCGTTTTGCCGTAAAAAATACCGGTATTGAAATGTCCGGCAGCAAGGCCGGCGCCAACCTGCCCGCACCCCTGCACTGGTCCGAAGTAGAACGTATTTGCGAACAATACGACGCCGACGCCGTCGTCACCATCGAATCCTTCGACTCGGATAATGCCGCCGCCGCCCGCCGCAAGGAGATCAAACGGAAGGACAAAGCCGGCAAGGAATACATCGACGTGCAATACGATGCTCATATGCGCACCGGAGTACGCATGGGCTGGCGCATCTATGACCCCAAGACGAAGATCATCATCGACGAATTCACCACCGACGACTATCTGGAAAGGAACGCGACCGGCAGAAACGAAAGAGCGGCCTTGTCCAACCTGCCCTCCGCGGTCGATGTATCGCGCAGCGTAGCCTATAATGGCGGCCAACGCTACGGTTCGCGCATTGCACCGCTCTACGTGCAGGTGAGTCGGGCCTTCTATGCCAAGGCCAAAGGATATAAATCCCAGATGGAGCAGGCCGCCCGCTACACCCAGGGCAAAGAATGGAACCGCGCCGCCGAAATCTGGAAGAACATCGAGGCCCGGGCGACGGACAATCGCAAAGCCGCCGGGCGGGCTGCCTACAACATGGCGGTGGCCTCCGAAGTGGACGGCAACCTCGACCTGGCCCTCGAATGGGCACAAAAAGCCTGGAGCAAATATGGCAACAAAAAGGCCCGTACTTATATTCAGGTCATTCAGCAGCGTCAGAATGATGCCCGTAAGGTGGAATACCAGATGAATAAAAAGGTCTGAAAAAAGGGGTTGATGAAGGTTTATAAGGGTTGATAATCAACCTTCATAAACCCTTCTAAACCCTTCTAAACCCTTCTAAACCTTTCTAAACCTTTATAAACCAACTAATTAGCCACTCCCTTGATGGAAAGCACCAACCGCCAGTCTTTTGAACGACGCACGCCCGGCTTGAGCGAGGACGAGGTGAAGCGACGCTTTGTGCCCTTCCTGCGCGAATTTTACCGCCAACGCTTCGAGCCGATGCCCGGTTCGGAAGCGGTGGAGCTGGACAACGTGGGCGAAGGCGGGCTGGTCGCCGACGGTAAAATGACCTTTCGAAAAGGCGACGGTTCGCCCTTCGTCTGCACCTATGAGGCCACTTCCCGCGACAAGGCGCAGGAGGTGAAATTTTCCGTCAATGACCAATACCTGGTGTGGGACGCCGCCGCTTTCGGCGCCATCGCCGCAGCGGTTCTCTATGCGGTCTTTTACGCGACCCGTCGCGAATGGTTGATCGATCTGCAACTGGAGGGTAACCTCGGCCTCATCATTGGCCTGAGCATGATCGCTTTTTTGCTGTGGTTCTTCCTGTTTCGCGGCTGGCGCAAGTACCGCTATATCTACGCCCTCGAGCAATTCAAACAATATCAGGCCGACGAGCAGTGGGTCGCCATCGCCGAAGATGTCTTCCCTTCCCCCACCGACCCTTATTTGATCGAGCTGCGCAACCAATGCGTGTTCAGCGGTTTCGGGCTGGCCATCGTGACCGCCGGCCACGGTGTCCGGCCTTTGACCAATCCCTCGCGTCTGGGTCTGTACGGGGAAGACCGGCAGATGTTGCACTGGGTCACCCGGGCGGACTGGTACCAGGCGATTACGCAGCGTCCCGGGGCCGTAGCCCAACTTCGTTCGCCGGATACCTTCACGGTGGCCTGGAACAAATTGTCTCGTCCGGTGCGCTATCTGTTGCTGGATCCGGCTAAAAAGTACGTCGGAGCAGCCTTCCGCCAACCACTGGACCAGACCGCGACGGCGTACAACCGGTTCATGAGCGGACAACAGGTCCAGAAATGGATTTGTGCACTGGCTTTTCTGCTCCTCGTGCCGCTGGCCTGGCGGGTGGTCCACTCCCGCACGGACAGCCTGGCGGAGCTGAAACTTACCACGTGGCGCAGCGGCGAAAATCCGGAGGACCAGCCCGGTTACCAGCCCAGCGACGAGATCATTCCCTACGGTGGCGAGCCGACCGGCGTACCGAAACAATTTGCCGAAAATAAGGAAGAGGCTGTTGCTACTATCAACTTGTCGGGCGACGACGAAACGCCGACCATCGATCTGTCGGGAAATGACGAGCAGCCGGCCAGTACCAGTGGCATTGAAGACGAGGCGCCGGCCGGCCAGCCGTCGCTGCCCGACCTGTGCGCTCTGCTCGCCGGCCAGCAAGGCTGGTTGGTGC
>JBKJKS010000522.1:0-3472 GCA_046597295.1 Saprospiraceae bacterium | reverse complement strand
GTCGAAGTTCACGCCTGGCAGCAGCACTTGAAAGCTGATGCCCATGCGGCCCGTTTCGGGGTGGATGCCGATAAAGGAAACCGTGCCTTTGAAGTTTTGTTTGTAGCTTGCAATGGCCACGTCGGTATTGGAGTCCTCATCGTCCAGCGGATAACTGAAGCGGGTACCGGCGATGGCGTACTCCGAGTTCTCCGTCAGGAACGGCGAAGAGTGGTTGCCGGAGCTGTTGGGAATTTCGATGATTTCCTCGGTGCGGAAGGTGCGGAGGTTGATGCGGGCGATGCGCGGCGTATTGTTGCCGTTGACGAAGGCCCAGCGGCCGTCGTGCTCGCCGTTGGTGGTGGACAGGGCGATGTGGTGGGAATCGTCCCATGGAACAGGTCCGTGGGAGGTGTTAAGCATCGGTTTGGTCTCCTCACTGAATCCCCAGCCGCTTTCGGGGTTCAGGGAAAATACGGGGATGATGCGTAGCAGGCGCCCGGACGGGATTCCATACACGGCTACCTGACCGTTGAAACCGCCGGACACGATATTGTAAAACTCGTCGTATTTGCCGGGGGCGACATAGACTTTTTGGGCGGCATCCCCTTCGACGGCGGTGATGGGGTTGTGGGGTTTGCAGCCCGGCATGAGCAGCACAGAAGGCAGCACGATAGCGGCGACTATGAGCAGTGAAAGATGTCTGTATTTCATAAAAAATGTTGCTTTTGAAATAGTTGGAAGTTCATGACCATGGCTTTACACTATATCTCCCCGTCGTTCTTGCGCATAAACTCGATGATTTTCCGCGCGTCTTCCTGCGTCACGTTCTGATTGGGCATCCGCACGAGGCATTGTTCGAGCATTTTTTGGGCTTCGGGGTCTTTTTCGAGCATCATTTCCACATTGGTAATCATGTTCATGATCCAGACAGGCTCGCGGCGTTTGGTGACCCCAGCCCAGCCGGGGCCGACGAGTTTTTCGTTCGTGAGTTTGTGGCAGGAGAGGCACTTGGTATCGTAAATGCCCTGGCCGATCCAGACCCAACCTTTGTCGAGTGGATTTTTGAGCTCTATCGTTTTTACTTCAGTGCCGTGCACTTCGGGTTGGCTGGCCGCGATGTCGGCGGGCGTGGGTGCTTTTTTAGCGGCATCATCGGCTTCTTTTTTGGAAGTGCAGGCGAATACGGCGAACAGCACCAGGACGACGAGAAAAGTTGTTTTTCCGAACATGACGGAGGAATGTTGATGGTGAGAAAATAATTAAAGAGTTTCAACTCTTTTTCTCGGCAAAAGTATTGGGCCCGAGAAGGGCAAGTAGATGAGCGGGATCAGCTGGACAAGTGATTGTGGTTACCTACCTAAGATCCGGCAACTGCATTAATTTTGCGGCATGTTTTCCAAAACATTCGGATACGCGCTTCGCGCCGCTACGTTCGTAGCCGTGCAGGGGAAAGACGGCAAAAAGGTGGGCTTGCAGGAACTTTCGCGAAGCTTGGACATCCCGTACCATTTTCTGGGAAAAATCATGCAAGAATTGGTGCGGCATGGGGTGGCAGACTCCATGAAGGGGCCGAGCGGCGGCTTTTACGCCAATAGCCGGACGGCAGAGACACCCCTGCTGGACATCCTGAAAATCACGGACGGGAATTTGATCGTTGATCAGTGTGCCCTGGGTATCAAGCAGTGCAATGCCGCGTATCCTTGCCCGCTGCACCACGATTATGCGGCCTGCCGCGACGGGATGTTGCAAGCAATGGCCGCAAAAACGGTGGGCCTGTTGGCGGCCGAAGTAGAGGCTGGGGGAACGTATTTGGTGCGGTGAGCGGCCGAGGTCGTAGGCAACCCTTCTACTCCCAGGACTCCCACTCCGCTTCACCATTCCCCGGGAACAAACGCGTCATTCGTACTGGAGGAAGATCAATGGCACTCCAGGCCCGCTTTCGGTACCGCCGATTCGAACAGCGACAAATCCAGGTGCAGACCGCGCTGCAACAGCAGCAGTCCCACCAACGTGAGCAAAACCGGCTGCGCAAA
This sequence comes from Saprospiraceae bacterium, assembly GCA_046597295.1. Taxonomy (GTDB): domain Bacteria; phylum Bacteroidota; class Bacteroidia; order Chitinophagales; family Saprospiraceae; genus M3007. The sequence continues at coordinate 1,457 of JBKJKS010000522.1, read as the reverse complement.
TTTAATTTTCTGCCGGACCAGCACGCTGAACGACCGCCCCATGACGCTCACCAGCAGTAACAGCGGCAAGGTGCCCAGTCCAAAAGCAGCCATAAACAGCCCGCCTGCCGCGCCGCCGACGGTCGCAATCGCTCCGGCGAGCGCAGCGTACACCATGCCGCAAGGCAGCAGGCCGTTGAGCAGGCCCAACGAAAAAAGGCTGCCGTTCGGATTTCGTCGCAACCGCTTCCCGATGCTCTGTTTCACCCAGTGCGTGAACGCGCCAAAGCCCGGTAGCGCCGTCACCAGTCGCTCGAACCGCCAGGCCAGCAGCGCCATCCCCAACAGGAAAATGCCTGCCGCGATGGACAGTCCTTGCTGCCAACCGGCCATCGCCAGGCCATGACCCAGCAGACCGAACAGGATGCCCAGCACCGCGTAGGTCAGGATACGCCCGGCATGATAGACCAGCATCTGGCGCAGCACCTGTCGCTGGCCCGCCGCATCGAGCGGCAGCGCCAGCAGCAGCGGACCGCACATGCCGACGCAGTGCAGGCTGCCGGCCAGGCCGAGGAGCAGGGGCGCCAGGAAAATCAATAGGTCGGTATATGGTGGCATCGTGCTGGTTTAGGGTGGAGCGGAGTTATCGAACGTCGACCGTAGTCTCCCAAAAGTATTTTTTACCGTCCGCGACCACCCAATCCAATTCGACATGCCAGCGACCGGTCGTAAAATGACCGGCTGGAATACCCAGCCAGGCAGCGTCTTCTATTTTAGCCGTATAATCGTCGAGCGTGGTCGAAGAGCGGTAACATTTGACCGTACCGTGCTGTGCAATCATCCCGGCGGACATTTTTATCTGTATGGATCCCCTTGCCGCGTCAAAATACACTTGCGGCGGCGCAGCCAGGGCCGCTGTGTTTTGTTTTTTCTCCAGCCGTTCCTGATAATTCAGATCGAGCGCATAGTAATCCGGTTGCACCATCTGCGGCGGATGCCTGGTGGTGGCCACCACCAGACAGGTCATGCTGACCACGAAAAGGAGAAAGAAAATCGTAATGCCGGTACCCCAGTGAAAGGTCATATAAGAACGGTGAGAAAAGTGAGAGGACGTGAAAAGCGAGAAAAATGCCCGTTGCTTGCTGTTCTTTGTCCGTTGTATTTTTGCCTATTGCCTTTTTGCCCTTTTGCCTATTGCCCTTTACCTCCCCGGCCCCATGAAGTTGGTCTCCACCTCGTCCACTTTTTTGTCATCGGACATGATTTCGATAACGATGGGCGTCTTACGGCCTTGTAATTGATCTTCCGGCATTTCCAGAAAAAAAGCACCCTCGATTTTCGCCCCCTTGGCGAGGGTGACGGGCGCCTGGCCAATCATTTGAATTTGTGCGCCGCGGGTGGCCGCTTGCAGTCGGACGGGTAGATCGCGGGTGGATTTATTGATGAGGACGTAGGTGTAAAGATTTGTCAAATGGGTT
>JBKJKS010000151.1:0-2846 GCA_046597295.1 Saprospiraceae bacterium | reverse complement strand
GAGGAAATAAAATAGAAAAACGCGTAGGAGGGTAACATTTAGTGTGGCAAATAAAGTGCCAAAGGTAGGGTGCCTACCTTTGGCAGACCGTTCAGTTGTGACCTCCAGCCACAGGCAACCGCCTTTACCTTGCCATCCAGATCGACCACCGCTTATGCTCCCACCCGCCAGCTGACCGCCCGCAAACGCATCGCGCTCGTTGCGTACGATCGTAAGAAGAAAGAACTGATCGACTGGGCGGTGACCTCCAGCCCGGCGCCCGTATTGCCGAAGGCAAAATAGACATGCTGATCTTTTTCTGGGATCCGATGGAGGCCCAGCCCCATGAACCCGATGTAAGGGCCTTGTTGCGCATCGGCGTGGTGTGGAATATTCCAATCGCCTGTGACCGCGCGACCGCCGATTTTCTGCTCACCTCACCCCTTATGCTGGAGCCTTATGAAGCAATATTGCCAAACTATAGTGAATATGTGGGGCGTAGGGCAGGGTGATTGTGCATACGGAAATAATGGAAGAGACATCGTAAAATCTCGTGAAATGAAAAAATACGACATTTATTTTTTTTATTGTTCCCAATAGGCGTACTTTAGCCCCGTCGTAACCATGGTTACTGTATTTTACAAATAGGCATTCTGCTATCCGGCTGGTTTCCCTGCTGGTTTCCCGGCGACTCATCCTTCGCCATTCTCTACTCGCCTTGCGGTCCTCTTACTTTCCTGTTCTGCGCTTTGCGTAGCGATTCCTTATTGTTGGTATTTCATATGCAGTTGCTTTCCTGAACCGTTCCCGGTTCTTCTCCAGCGCTATTCCTGGCCCACATTCACTTGTTTATCTCCTTGGCCTACGGTTTCCCGTAGGCACTTAATCGCACGTCCATCTTCCAAGGTGAACGGATAACCCTTTTTTTCACGCTCAAAAATCTTTTCAAATGAAAAACACGTTACCTGGGGACTGTAGGACTTGGCTCTCCTACTTATTTCTCCTTTTTCTGCCCTTCAGTGGGTTCGGCCAAATGCCGGCAGCCAATATCGACCAGATCCGCAACGGCAGCGCCGCCAGCCCGACCAGTCCAGGCGTTTGGGTGAACGGTAACGCCGGTGCCTCGAATGCGCACTACACTGAGGGATATTCTATCCCGTACCGGGTAAAAGTCACGGCTCTTACACCCACCTTGCAGTACTCGATCACGATCGAATGGGACATCAAACACAGCAACAAACATGCCCTTGACTACATCACGCGCTACAACTGGATAGACAACCCTTCCCACCTGGCGGTCTTCCAGCACACACAGGAGGTCATAGATCCCACCATAGGTATTTCCGGCCTGGGCGCACCAACGGAGTATGCACTACCCACTACCTGCCAGGGTCTTTTCCCCTTTTCCCCGAACGTGCCGGCCGCAGATCAGGTGATGACCATTTACAATGGCACCATTCAGAGCATGGTCTATGTTAATCCCTGCGGAGATCTCAATGCCAATCAGTCCGAGGATGGGCTTATTATCACTTTTACGGCCAACGCCCCTACGGTAGTATTGTCCTGGGGCGGGCATATTGCCCGGTCGGTGGATTGGGGACCAGGTAATGCCGCCGCCGGTATCAGCGGTTCGCCTTACCACACCCGGCTTATTGAATTGTGTGAGCCTGGCAATGATGGGCTGCTCCATACGGGCGATGACGTATGTATGGGTGGGAATCAGGATCGTTCGCTGGCTGCGCTTGCCGTCTTGCCACCTTGCGGCACCTGTGAGGTGAGCGGACTATCTCCGGTCTGCCCTGGTACCTCGAATGTCTATACCAGAACCATTACCGGGATTTGTAATAACCCAGTCACCACCTGGACCATTACCGGTAATGGCACGTTTTTCGGGGCCGGGCCATATACAGGCGCTTCCGTTACCGTTATTGCGGGTAGTACCTGTGGGGGAACATATACCGTTACGTCTTCGACAACCTGTGAGGGATGCATCGGCACTCCTATCTTGTGTAGCAAAACAGTAACCGTTGCCAGTTCAGCGCCGGTGTTCGCCAACTGCACGAACGGCACGACGGCTCTGGGCTGCAACCCGACCCCCCCGGTCTGCGATGCCACCATCACGGCCAGTAACGGATGTGGCAACGTTCTGGTGAACTGCTCCCCAAGTGTCATTACCAGCACGGGCTGCAACCGTTCGCAGACCTTCACCTACACGGCCACGGCCTGCGGCCAGACGACCACCTGCGTCAGGACCTTCACCTGGACGGTGGTGACCGCGCCGGTATTCGCCAACTGCGTCACCGGTACGACCGACCTGGGTTGTAACCCGACCCCGCCAGTGTGCAATACGGGCATCACGGCGAGCAACGAATGCGGTCCGGTTACGGTGAACTGCTCCCCAAGTGTCATTACCAGCACGGGCTGCAACCGTTCGCAGACCTTCACCTACACGGCCACGGCCTGCGGCCTGACCAGCACCTGCACCAGAACCTTTACCTGGACGGTAGCGACCGCGCCGGTTTTTGACAACTGCGTGAACGGGACGACGGCCCTGGGCTGTAATCCAACCCTGCCAGTGTGCAGTACCACCATCACGGCGCATAACGAATGTGGCAGCGTCCCAGTGACCTGCGCAGTAAGCGATATCACGGCAGTGGGCTGTACCCGCTCGCAGACCTTCACCTACATCGCCACGGCCTGCGGCCTGACCACTAACTGTTTCAGGACCTTCACCTGGACGTCTGACCTGATTAAACCGAACATCACCTGTCCGCCGCAGAAAGATTTGGCCTGTCAGGCGTCCACCCTCCCCGCCAACACGGGGACCGCTACGACGTCGGATGACTGTGACCTCAATGTGGCGCTTA
>JBKJKS010000657.1:0-5946 GCA_046597295.1 Saprospiraceae bacterium | reverse complement strand
GTACCGAAAGCCGTTCGCAGCATAAAAACCGCGACATCGCCATGGGCCGGCTGCTCCAGCAGATCAAGGAAGCGCAGGTGCAGCAGCACCAGTCGTCCATCGCTTCGGCCCGGCGCTCGCTGGTGGGTTCCGGTGACCGCTCTGAGAAAATACGGACCTATAACTGGCCGCAAAACCGGGTGACCGACCACCGGCTGGAAGGCGATAACAAAAACTTCAATCTTGATAAAGTGATCGAAGGTGGCCTGGAAGAATTGATCGAGACGCTGATCATTGCCGACAACGCGGCTAAATTGCAGGAAGGGTAAAGGACCTCACCCCTAGCCCCTCCCCCGAAAGGGAGGGGGACCACATCATCATATTTTCATATTGATTATCAGGACCTTAGGATTTTAATTCTTTGTCCTCGCTGCTCTCCGCCGGGATTTCGCTCAAGGGAGTAGGCTCTACGCCGTTGGTCGGCTCGTAGACTACCGTTTCCGTGGGTAATGCATCGCTGGGAGAAGGCTCGCCCAGCAGTTCACTATCCGTGGCTTCGTCGGCCGCTGCGGCCAGGGGTACAGCGGGCGCCTGGTCCAGACCTTCCCGGAAAAAGCGGCGCTGGAACAGCAGGATGCACACTACGCCGATCGTGATGGATGCATCGGCAATATTAAAAATGGGGCTGAAAAACAGGAAATCACCTCCCCCGAGCCAGTCGGGCAGCACCACGTACTTGATCGGAAAATAAAGCATATCCACCACCTTGCCGTGCAGAAAGGTGCCGTAGCCCTGGCCAAAAGCAGTGAGCTGGGCCAATCCGCCGTGGTAAGGCGATTCGGTGAAGATCATCCCATAAAAGGCGCTGTCGATGATGTTGCCCAGTGCCCCCGCCGTGATCAGGCCAATACTGTACACGAAACCGGCCGGCGCTTTGGCCTCCATCAGCATGCGGATATACCAGATCAGGCCGACGACCATCAAAATGCGGAACAGGCTGAGGACCAGTTTGCCATAGGCCCAGTCGAAAGTAATGCCGAAGGCCATCCCCTCATTCTCGACGAAGTGCAGCCTGGCCCAGTCCTGGCCCAGCATCTGCAGGTCCTCATTATACTCGAAATGGGTCTTGATGTAAAATTTGACGGCCTGGTCGATGAGCAGCACCAGCAGTACCAGCAGGCTGACTTTATATCCCTGTTTCAAATTAATCGGGTCGTTTTTGTGGAAAAGAGTGCAAAGAAACGAGGATTTGGACAAATATTGGCTGCAAACCTGCGGATTATTCGTGCAGGTCGGCCTCAACGCTGCTCGGTCAATTGGCGCAACAGCCAATCGCGTTCCATGAGCGGGTTGGCTGTGGTCACCAGTTCCCGGAGTTTTTCCTTTTGCACTTTGGAGTAAGGATTCAGATGCATCAGTTTTTTCATCAGGCTGATCATATTTTTATAGGCGGCTTTACGGGTCGGATCGAGGGCTTCTTTACGCTGCAGATAAATGCGCATGCTTTCCAGCAGCGATTCAAAGGCGTCCAGTTCATCCTGTTCATAATATATTTTGAGCAACATGGTTTTCGCAATAATGTTAAGGAGCATGTCATCATACTCGAACTGCGTCAGTAACTGCTGGGCCTGGTTATAGTCTCCTTTTTCAAAGTACACCCTGGAAAGATTAAAGTTTACAATGCTGTTGCGCTGCTTTTCTTCCAGAAATATCTGGAAACGTTCAATAAATTGTTCTGCCCAATCGAACTCGCCGATCTTGATAGCTGCTGCAACTGCGTTCCCAAAGGTGTACCTGGTGATGATGTTATTTTCCAGTAGAATTTCCTTTTCGATGCCGGAATGATAGAATTTCAGTGCACGCCGGCAGTAGTCCAGCAGGCCCTGATTTATTTTCGCCGTGCAATAATTAATGGCTGCCAGGTAAAGCGTGCGGGTTTCGGAATGATGGAAATGGTCCATCTGATGGTGGATCAAATTTTCCAGCCGGTCAAAATACATTTCTTCATCTGGATGGGTGAAGGCCATGTAGGTATAGTAATTAACAGCAATCGCCGGCTCCTCCAGCAACTTTTTGTTTTCGGTATAGGCCAGGACCTGGTCTAAAAGCCCGTGGTCGTAAGTAATGGTCTGATATATCCGATGGTGGGCCAGCATATCTTTACTTACCTTTAATCGTTCTCCCAAAAACCACTTCTCCAAAGCATCCGCCGTTTCCTGCAGATTGACCGAAGCATTTTGGGTAATGCTCATTTTATATTCATACTCTTCCTGTTCCAGAAAAAATTTGTGCAACAGGTAGTAGTCATTACGCAGTGGTTGGTTGGTGAGGTGGTCGGAAGCGAGGCGGTAAGCCTGTTTGTACGATTTTTCCAGTTTTCGCTGCCGGTAGATCCGGGCCAGGGTGATTTGATAGCGCACCCGGTCAGTCGTATGGTCTATAAAGACCAGATATTCCTCCAGCGCCTTCAGTAAGAAGTACATTACCTGCCGCATGTAGGCGTCATCATAAGCCTGATTGGGAAATATGGCCGACCAGGCCTGCTCCTTATCCAGCCTTTGATCGGGCGAGGTTAAACTTTTAACCAAATGCTCGAACAACCGTACCACATCCTGACGTTGGTTGTGTGCCGGCGACTGTAGCCACTTCTGTACCTCCCGTATTTCCTTGCGCTGGAGCGAGCCAACAATTTCAACCAAAACACTTTTTTGCATAGATTTTTTATCCATTCGTTCAACAAACGAAGCGCCCAGGGATTAGTTTCCTGAAACATCTTCTAGGCAACATAAGATTGATAGTCAGTAATTTAGGACGAATAAAACAATTTTTTGTCGAAATTATCCGCAACAAAAATGAGAAAAATAAATCAACAAATGGACTTTTTTGTCTTTTGCCAGCGTCAGGTCTCGCCGCACTTTTGTATCATCAAAACACAGCGACGTTCGCGCTTAATCCTGACGCTCATGTATAAGTACCTCTTGACACTCCTCTTTTGTTGCCTTGCCGGGTTGGTTTCTGCGCAGGGCTGGGAGCGTGTGTACGGCGGTAGCGGTCAGGATGATATTTCCGGAATAGCCGTGACGCCGGATGGCGGATTTGTCATGACTGGCTACTATAATTCCGAAAGCCAGATCTACCTGCTCAAGACGGACCCCAACGGCGACCTGCAATTCAGTAAAAAATTCCCCTTCCATATCAAGGCCGTCGGACGGGCGGTGGTGGTTACCCAGGATGGCGGTTATGCCATTGCCGGGTACACAGAAAAGACGGCACAGCTGCCCCTGACTTCCCAACGGGATTTTTGTCTGCTCAAAACGGACGCCTTTGGCAACCTGCTCTGGGCTAAAAATTATGGCGCCGCCAATCTGAATGAAGAAGCCAATGATCTGGTCGAATTAGCCGATGGCAGCCTGGTGCTGGCCGGTTATCGGAAATCGGGTGAAGAGGACGTCATCGTGGTAAAAACCGACGCAGCCGGTACCCAAATCGGGTCTACGCTGGTGTTGGGTCAGCCCGCTTCCAAAGAAATGGGCAATTCCATTGCCGTGGCGCCCAATGGCGATCTGATCGTGGTGGGAGAGTTCAAACAATCCACCGGCAGCAACTCGCAGGTCCTGGCTATTCGCCTGGATGCTTCTCTCAATAAAATCTGGGAGCAAAAGTACGATGCCGTACCACAGGTGGATGACGTTGCCTGGGCCACCGTTATTGCCAACGACGGGAGCATTGTCCTGTCCGGGCTGTCGTACGGCAATGGCCTGATCATGAAAGTGCCGGGCGACGGAATGCCGACTCCCCTCTGGATCAATGCGCTTGCCGATAGTACCCGCTTTTACGGCCTGGATAAAGACCTCACGGGTGGTTACTATGCTTGTGGGTCCGGTGATCTATCCGGCGCCCAAACCGATCTTAAAATTGTGCATTTCGACGCACAGGGTACGCAATTGTGGTCCCGCACGGTAGGCCGTCCCGGCCTGGACTACGGCAAGTCCGCCGTGACCACCCGGGATGGCGGCGTAGCGGTGGCGGGTATTAGCGAACCGTTTTACGATCCGCTCGGCAATGGCCAGCCGGATGGTTATCTGGTCAAGGCCGACGCGAATGGTCTGATTTTCACCAGCTATTTACAAGGCCGGGTGTTTCGCGATTTCAATGGCAACTGTGCCCTGGATAGTGGAGAACCGGAGTTGCGGGACTGGATCATTAAAGCGACCAGTCCAAATCTGACCCGTTACACCATTTCCCGCCCCGACGGTAGTTTCCAGATTGCCGTCGATACCGGCACCTATGCGGTGACTTTGATCACGCCGAATGATTACTGGAAAGCCTGTAGTGGCGTCATCACTGCGGTCGTAGCGGATTTTAACGATACTGTAGTCCTGGACATTCCGGTCCGCGGCGAATTTGATTGTCCGCGCAACGAAGTCGACATTGCTACGCCGCTGCTGCAAAGGTGCGCGGCCAATGTGTACACCGTTCGCTATTGCAATTCCGGCACTATCCCCTCGCTCAATACCGAGATAATCGTCCGGCTCGACACTTTCCTGACCCTGACCGGCAGCAGCGTCAGCGCCGTTGCGCTGGGGGGTAACAACTACAAGTTCAACGTTGGCACACTGGTCAACGGCAATTGTGGCGACTTCACTTTTACGGCTTTTCTGGACTGTAATAGCACGCTGACCGGCCAGACGCACTGTGCGACTGCCCATATTTATCCGGATACCTTTTGCGATCCGGGCAATTGGAACGGTGCTTTTGTACAGGCCAGGGGTTTTTGCGACGGTGATACGGTGCGTTTGTACCTCAAAAGCCAAGGGGCGGTAGATCCGACCACCCCCATCGGTTATGTGATCGCCGAAGACGTTATCATGCTCACTGCTCCGAACGACCCCAATAATACGGTTCTATTGACCGCAGGGCTAGAGAAAGAAATATACAAGCACGCGGTCAACGGTAAGACCTACCGCATCATTGCCGATCAGGAGCCGACTTATCCCGGCATCAGCAATCCCACCGCAGCCGTAGAAGGCTGCGTTACCGATACGACCGGCGCGCCCATTTCGCTGGGTTATTATACCATGTTCCCGGAAGACGATGCCGACGCTTTTTTGTCGTCCGACTGCCAGGAAAGTTCACCGACCGACTATAATCCGCACCTCCTCAAGCGAGGCCATCCCAAAGGCTACGACGTGGCCCACTACGTCAGTCCGGAAACCGATTTGGACTTTTTAATCCGTTTTACCAACACTGGTGTCGACACGGTGCAGCAGATCACGATCCGTGATACCCTCTCTGCTGCACTCGACCCGGCTACGGTTCATCCAGGCGCTGCCAGCCACACTTACCAATTGGACATCTACGGCGATGGCATCGTGCAATTCACACTCCCCAACGTTAATCTTGCGCCGGATAGCAGCGCGAATGAAGGCTTTGTACGTTTCCGCGTCTCCCAAAAGTCGGGTTTAGAGGACCCTTGCGGAACGGTCATCTTCAACAGCGCTGCTATCTATTTTGATTTCCAGACACCGCAGTATACGAACGAGACCTTTCACACGGTCTGCGCGTTCGACAGTTTTGTAATTGTAAAAACCATTGAGTACTTCGTCCCGACGGCCAGTCTGAAAGTATATCCCAACCCGATGATCGAGGGCGCTACTTTCGAACTGAAAGGGGTAGATGCCCAAGCCTACCGGCTGGAACTCTACGATCTGCAGGGACGGACCATCAGCCGTACAACTTTTAATCAGCCTACATTCCAATTGTTCAGACATCAACTCCCGGCCGGACTAATCCTCTACCGCCTGACCGCCGATGGTCAGCCGGTAGCCGCCGGGAAGTTGCTTGTCCAATCCCGGCAGTAGCCCGCCTTCTTCGAATACATTCATGCAACATACTTCTTGAGGCCGCACTGCATACGAGCAGCGCGGCCTTTTTTGCGCAAGTGAGGCGGTGACTGGCAGTCACCGC
>JBKJKS010000520.1:0-9218 GCA_046597295.1 Saprospiraceae bacterium | reverse complement strand
CGGACAAAACGCCGTCGAGCAGCGGCAATTTCTGCTGTAACAAACACAGCACCTCCGGCAAAATAGAATACAGGGCCGATCCGGGATAACCAATCCGGATGGTTCCGATATGGCCGTTTTGAATCGAAACGGCATGACTCAGCGTGTCCTTGAACCGCTTGTCGAGTTTGATCATCTCGTCGCGCAAATAGACCCCCGCCGGAGTAAGCCACACGTTCCGGTTATTCCGTTCAAATAAAACCACCCCCAGATCCTGCTCCAATTGCTTGATCTGACGGCTTAAAGCGGGTTGGACAATGTTCAGGTTGACAGCGGCTTTTGAAAAATTCAGGGTCTCGGCCACCCCGAGGAAATATTTTATCTGGCGAAGTTCCATTGCAAAAAAAGTTCATTCGGGGCGCGATTTCAGTTATGCTTTTTCGGCATAAATCTATAAATTAATAGCATTTTCAAGTATTAATTACTTCCCTGAAATTTGTCCCGTCATCGCGATTGACGCTTCGTTCAGCAACTAAATTTAAACAAAAATGAAACACAATTGGATTTTGATCCTGGTAGGCGCATCCTTTTTTACCCTGCTCACCAGCATGAAAGTGCCAGCTCCCCAGCCGGGTGCTATCGAACTTAAAATGGAAATCACAACCATAGACGATCTGCGGCTTCAGGTAACAGCTCAAAATGAGACCGGTAAAAAACTATACCTCAGCGTGCTGATGCAGGAACCGGCCACCGCCTACGGCATTTCGGAAACGGAAATTTATGTCGAAGAAATTTCGGGCGACGTTACCACTTTTACCCGTACGCTCAACCTGTCCGAACTCGAAAACGGTACGTACCGGATAAAAATTAAAGCCGGAAAACAGCGTATCGACCGCCTTTTGAATATCCGGGCAAAACCCGTTACGGAAGAGGCGCGAATCATATCGCTTTCACGTCGCTGACGTTTTTGATCTGCATGTTGGCTTGGGGGTAGGTGAGTGGCGGATTAAAACAAAGAGGCCGTCCACACAGCGAACTGTGGGACGGCCTTCCTCATTTATCAATCGTCATTCTCGTTGCTTAGACAATGAACGGGTCCACAATGGCCAGGACCTGCGTTTTGCTCAGCGGCTCGTCGAAGCTTTCACTGGCGGCGTCTGCGGAAATAGTATTTCCGCCAATGTTGACGATGTTCACCCCGGCCTGCGTGGTGAGTTCCTCGCCGTCATAAATAGGCTGTACAGCGGCGCCAATGCCGCTGTCTTTACCCGTGATCCAGGGCTTGACCGCTGCATTATGGTTCAGTCTGCGCATCGTACGGATGTGCGACGCGTGGCGGGCTTCCACGGAGTGGATGTTCAGCGCGGCTTCCAGAATATCGCCCGTCATCAGCAGGTTACCGGCCTGGCCTTTGTAGGCGCGTACGCCGGTATCTTCGAAGGCCTGGGCAACGGCCAGAAACGTGACATAGTTCGTAAATACGTCGGCAAAAGCGCCACCGGCCGTGAAGTCGAAGGTGGGTTTGGTGACCGGCGTGCCGCCCAGGGCGGTGATGGTCTTTTGCAGAAAGTTGACGTGCGCCTGCTCGTTGTCCCGGATGGAGGTCAGGGCCGTGCGGTCAGCGCCCAACGGCACCAGGTTGGAGGCGTCGATGCCTTTTTGATAAAATTCGTATTCCAGATATTCCAGGGTCAGGGCAAAATTGAGCACGTCCAGCACAACCGGGGTGCCAGTCTGGCCATAGGCTTTCTGGAACATACCGCCCAAAGCGATGGGCAGGGCAGTCAGGGTCAGTTTTTTGCCCAGTCCGGCAAAGGAACGCATCGCCAACCGGCGGGTACTGAGCCGTTCGAAAACCTCAGGATCGCGCTCTTCAACCGCGCTGAGAATTTGAAGTATGTTCATCATGACTTGTAATTTTTAGAAGGTTTAAGCCGGCAGGCTGTTGGTGTTGAGTTTGGTTCTGATGTAGGTCTTGGCAATGTCGATCACCGCCCGCGGCTTGCGGGAAACCTCCAGCCCGTCGCCATTGACGATGGAGCTGTCGGCAAAAGAACCGTACTGGAGCAGGTCGCGGATATGGGCCGCGTGGCGGGCTTCCACCGAGACGATTTTACCGGCCAGCAGCAGGTAGGTGCCGTTGGCGATGTAGCGTCCGGCGCCGTTGTAAGCCGAAACACCGAGGTCTTCAAACGCCTTGGCGGTGTTCAGTACGCTGTCGCGGCTGGCGAAATTGATGCTGGAAAAGTCCACTTCCAGGTTCTGGATGGCATCGCCGGCCAGAGCGGCTTTGAAAAATTCCCGGTGGGCCACTTCATGGTCGCGAATATCTTTCAGCAGGCTCATCTCCGGACCGGACATGCCGGAAAAAGGCGTGGCGATCAGTTGCGTGTAAAAGGCGGCCTCGAGTTGCTCAAGGGCGTAGGCATAGTTCAGGATGGCGACATCACCGGAACCGAAGTTCACCCCGTCGTCATTGGAATCGGAGTCTTTGCAGGAGGCCAGGGTCAGTAAGGAGCCTGCCGCTACGGCCGTACCCGCAAAACCGGTATAACGCAGGAAATCACGGCGGTGCAGAGCCTTTTGCTGGAATTCGAGAACATCGAAGCTCTCCAGTCCATTTTTTTCTGGTACTTTCATCGAAAGGGTGTTTAACTGTTAAGAAATAGCTGGTTTGATGCTGTGACGAATACCCGGTTTACAAACCATCTGCTATCCGCATCACGTGCAGACCTACGAGTGAATTTGCACCTACGGTTTTATTCAAAAGTTAAAAAAACGGAAGCGGCTATTGGGGAGCGACAGTATTCATTATCAAACTATTATGTGCGCCGGCGTGGCATTCTTTTTGACATAGTTGGTTCGGCTAACGAGTTGGGAAATTCTTTCTACACTAATTAACCGGCCATCCAATGCTGCGTATTTCTACTACTTTTCGTCGTATTGCCCTGGGTTTACTGGTGGTACTGGTGCTGATTTTTACCGCCGGATTTTTGTTTGCCCGGTTTTGGCTGGATGACTATCTCAAGGAAAAGCTGATTGGCATTGTCGACCAGGGCAGCCAGCAGATTTATTCGCTGCAGATGGACAAACTGCACGTGAATATTTTTACCGGATCGGCCAAGGCCACTGGCGTGCACTTGCAGACGGACTCGCTGCGCTGGGCTGGTCTGCGCCAGGCAAACCCGGATTCGACTCCCCTGAACATCGATCTACAGCTGACCAGCGTGGCCATCCGTTACTTCCATTGGGGCGCTTTCTGGCGCAATAAGGAGTTGAAAATAAACGGCATCGAGATCGTCGATCCGCAGTTGAAAATCATCGCTGTCAAGGACACCGTGCTGGAAGAGGACCCGAAGACGGATACGCTGACGAAGAACATGCTCGACCGGCTGCCGCAGCTGATCGCACCCCATGCCAATCGCCTCAGCATCGGCTCCGTGGCCATTCGCAACGGAAAGGTGGCCTACCGCACGGAGCATCCCCGCGGCGTCACTTACCAGCAGGCAGACAGCATCGACTGGTACCTGATGGGCATGAACATCGTGCCCAGCGATACGTCGGAAACCGGGAAAGCCCTGTATGCCAATAATATAATGCTGACGATTCGCAATGTGGAACTGTACCCGGCCAACGATGTGTATGCCTACCGGGTTAAAAAGGCGACCGTCATCGGACAGGAAGAGGTGGTCAAGCTCGAGGAGGTCACCATCCTGCCCAAAATCTCGGATGCGGAATTTATACAACGGCTCAAGTTCCGGAAGCCACGTCTGAGGATTACGGCGGCAGAGGTGATCGTTCGAAAACTGAATTTGTTCCGGGCCCTGCATAAGAAGGAATGGACCATGGAATCGGTGACCGTGGAGCGCGCCAGGATCAATATTTTCCAGAATAAGGACCTGCCGCTGAGACGGAACAAGCGGATGCCCAATGAGATGTTCCGATCCATCAATTCGTACCTCAATATCGACACGATCCTGGTGCGCAATTCCCATATTCTCTACACGGAAGTGAAAGATGATGGTAAAGGGCTGCTCGAGTTCGACAACGCCAACGGCGTCATGCTCAACATCAGCAACGACCGGCTGAAAATGAGCGACACCACGCCGGCCCGCATCTATGCCCGGGCCGAACTGATGGGCGCCGGTAAACTCGACGTAACGCTGAATCTGCCCCTGCTGGCCGGTACTTTCCGCTGCAACTACCTGGTCAACCTGGGCAAAATGGACATGACCTACCTGAACCGCCTGTTGACCGATAAGGACAACCTCCGCATTGAATCTGGTAACGCCGAAAATGTCATTCTGAAGGCCCGGGTTCAGGACGGCCTGGCGCAGGGCACACTGGAAGCGACCTATAGCGATCTGAAGCTCAGCATATTACAGGATGATACCGGCAAGAAGAAGAAATTCATATCGGCGATTGCCAACCTGGTCATCCGCGGAAAGAACGACCGCGAAAACACTGACCGGCCTTTCAAGGTCGGTGAAGTATTCTACCAGCGGGAACCTGACGACGGTTTTATCCGCTTCCTGTGGCGCTCCGCCCAGAGCGGTCTGATGAAAACCCTGGTGCCTGGCAATTTGAAACTGGGTAAAAAGAAGGAGTGAGCTTTATTTTTCACACGTACCGGCTCAATAAATTCTCAAACATTTCCTGCTGCCCGCTGCGCTGCGCCGGCTCGCCGCTGCGGTGGGCCAGGGCGTGCAGGTCGGGCAGGCTCAGATTTCCCGCCGCAAATTCCCGCCCCTGTGCACTGTCGAAAGAGGCGTAGCGGGCCTGCCGCCAGTCATGGTAACGGGAGTTTTCCAGCAGTTCCTGCGCGGCCAGCAACGCCCGGGCGAAGGCGTCCATCCCGCCGATATGGGCGTGAAAAAGGTCGGCCAGGTCGGTCGAGTTGCGCCGCGTTTTCGCATCGAAATTGACGCCGCCGCCCTGTAAACCGCCGGCTTCCAGGATGACCAGCAGGGCCTCCGTCAGCTCGTAGACGTTGTTGGGGAATTGATCGGTGTCCCAACCGTTCTGATAATCGCCGCGGTTGGCGTCGATGGAACCCAGCATGCCGGCGTTGGCCGCCACCTGCAGTTCGTGCTGGAAGGTATGGTGGGCCAGCGTAGCATGGTTCACTTCCACATTCAGTTTGAAATCCTGGTCCAGCCCGTAGGCCCGCAAAAAACCGATGCAGGTGGCCGCATCGAAGTCGTACTGGTGCTTCATCGGTTCCATCGGTTTGGGCTCGATGAAGAACGTACCTTGAAAACCCTGTCCGCGGGCGTAGTCTTTGGCCAGGTGCAGGAATTGCGCCAGGTGGTCGAGTTCTTTTTTCATATCCGTGTTCAGCAGGGTCATGTAGCCTTCGCGGCCGCCCCAGAACACGTAGTTCTCGCCGCCCAATCTGATCGTGGCATCCAGCGCGTTTTTCACCTGCGCCGCCGCGTAGGCCACCACCTCGAAGTCGGGATTGGTCGCCGCCCCGTTCATGTAGCGCGGATGGCTGAACAGGTTGGCCGTCCCCCAGAGCAGTTTCACCCCCGAGGCCTGCTGTTTCTCCAGCGCGTAGTCGGTGATGGCGATTAGCCGGCGCTCGCTTTCCCCCAGCGTGTCGCCTTCCTGCACCAGGTCGAAGTCATGGAAGCAGTAGTACGGAATGCCGATCTTGGTCGTGAATTCGAAAGCCGCATCCATTTTATCGCGGGCCTGCTGTAGGGGGGCAGCCGCCGTCAGCCACGGAAAGGCCTTGGTGCCGGGCCCGAAAGGATCGCCGCCGGTGCCGCCCAGCGTATGCCAGTAGGCCACCGCGAATTTGAAGTGTTCGCGCATGGTCTTTCCGCCGACCGTTTGTTGTTCGTCATACCAGCGAAAGGCCAGCGGGTTGTCGGTTTCCCGGCCTTCGTACCGGATCTGGGGAATGCCCGGGAAGTATTCGCGGGCGCCGAGGAGGATGCTCATGTTGCGGAGGGTTGAAGGTGAAGGCAATGAGAAACTGAGAATGTCTGGTCTTTATGGGGAGAGGATGTTTGTGCAGCGGCGTTTGCAGCGGCGTTTACGAAACTCTTAAAGTTTCGTAAACGTGTGAACGGGTGCTTACTCCTGCCTGGTCAGTTCCCCTTTCCACCGGTTATAAGCCGTTTCATAAGCAGATTTTTCCGGTAAAGGTTCATATTTTCCCACTACTGCCACCTGACCCATTGCCTCCTCCACCGACCCGAAAATACCCACGCCCACCCCGGCGCCCTTGGCGGCGCCCACCGCACCGGTGGTGGCCAGCATTTCGATCTCCGTGCTCATCAGCGTGGCGATCGTTTGGGAAAAAATAGCCGACTGGAACAGGTTGTCGTTCCCCACCCGCAGCACGTGCAACGGTACGCCCAGTGCGCGCATGGCTTTCATGCCGTACACAAAAGAGAAAGCGATGCCCTCCAGGGCGGCCCGGCACAGCTGTTCCCGGCCGTGGCGATTGAAATTCAATCCCAGGACCTGTGCGCCGGGATCGCGATTGCCCAGCATCCGTTCCGCGCCGTTGCCGAAGGGCAGTACACAAACCCCGTCCGAGCCGATCGGCGCGGCGGCGGATAAGGCTTCCATCTGTGGATAGGTCGGATCATCCAGCAGTTGCCGCAGCCAGCGGTACTGGCTCCCGGCGCCGTTGATGCACAGCAGCACCCCCGTCAGCGGTCGTTCGGGCGTGTAGTTCACGTGGGCGAAGCTGTTGACGCGGAGCTGCGGATCGGGCCGGGGCCGGTCGGTGACGGCATAGACGACGCCGGAGGTGCCACCGGTGGCCGCCACGTCGCCGGGTCGTAACACGTTGAGGGAGAGTGCATTATTGGGCTGGTCGCCGGCGCGGTAGCCCACCGGCGTACCGGTCGACAGGCCGAGTTCGGCGGCGGCGGCGGCCGTCAGTTTGCCCTGCTGCCCAAAAACGGGCACCACGTCGGGCAGCATCGTTTGGGGTATGCCATAGTAATCCAGCAGTCGCTTGGCCGGGCGGTGGGCTTGGAAATCCCAGCAAATGCCCTCTGACAGGCCAGTTACCGTAGTGCAAAGTTCACCAGTCATCCGGTAGGCGATGTAGTCGCCCGGCAGCAGGAACTTGTCTGTTTGCTGAAAAATGGCCGGCTCGTGCCGGCGCACCCAATCCAATTTGGAGGCCGTAAAATTGCCCGGCGACTGTAGCAGATGCTCCAGGCAATAGTCCGCACCGAGTGCCGCAAACGCCTGGTCGCCCAGACTGACCGCCCGGCTGTCGCACCAGATGATCGCCGGGCGCAGGATTTCGCCCTGGGCATCCAGGAGGACTAGTCCGTGCATCTGGTAAGCCAGGCCGATGCCGGCGATTTGATCGGACGCCACACCGGTAGCCTCCAGCAACCGGCGGGTTACCTGGCCAATGGCTGTCCACCAGGTCGCCGGATCCTGCTCCGCCCAACCGGGCTGCGGCGCCAGGATGGCCATTTCCGTATCCGGATACTGTGCCGTGCCCACGGTGGATCCGTCGGAGGCCCGCAGGAGCGCCGCTTTCACGGAGGAAGAACCAAGGTCGTAGCCGAGCAGGTACATGGTGTGAAAAGGAAAACAAAAGGCAAGAAGGCAAAAGGCAAAAAATAAAACAATCGGGTAGGGGAGGGGGTAAATGGGAGGATATTGCAGATGCAGGTTGTTGGTTATCAATCACTACCATCAATCGGCTTGGTTGATAGTTGGTTGCAATTTTGCCCTTTGCCCTTTGCTTTTTAGCTTATTCTGGCCGACGAGCGTTGCTGCAGCACCATCCGGAGTTTAAAGCCCAGCGCGACCAGCAGTATGCCAAATAACAAGGCGTACATGCCGATCCACCAGCTGATGGGAAACGATCCGGCGCTGGGCTGCACCAACAGGAGTAACCCAAGTGCCATCGAGATCACACCGGCCGCACCCAGCATCCATTCATTATCGAGTTCTTCCCGCAGCCGGACGGCGGTTGATATTTCAAAAATACCGGTCACCAGACACCACAGGGCCACAAAGGTCACCAGCAAGCCGGCCGTCATGTTGGGATCGAGGAGCATGGCGATGCCCAGACCGATGCCCAGCAATCCCTCGAGCAGCAGCACCCACTCGCCTTCGTCCGCACGGGTCCGCAAAGCGAGCACGAGGGTCGACAAACCGTCGAGCAGGATGAAGCCGCCCAGCAGACCGACCAGGGCGGAAAAGGTCATTTCCGGAAGTGTAAAGGCCAGCAGGGCAAAGACGATGGAGACCAGGCCCCGCAGGACGAGCATCCACCAGTGGTTCAGCAGATTTGAGAGCATGTTTCGTTTTGTTTTGATCGTGGAAAATTGGTTCGACAAGGTAAGCAGGCTTTTAAATTTCCGATAGACTGCTGCTATCGAATGCGCAATTGGTTTTGCTTAAAAAGCCGGACAACCGGATCAGGCAAAAATCCATGCCGTCCTTTTGTTCCGGTTTTGTCGGGATTAATCCAAAACAAGTATTTAGCGGTCGGGAAGACGCTCCGAACGCCGTACTTTGTTCCACAAATATGAAAGCATTCGATTTGAAATTTTCCCGGCTTTTTCCCGGCGCTCTGGCTCTCCTGTTTACATTTTCCATGTATACACCGTTGTCCGGGCAAACTTTTCACCCCGCTTCAGCGCCACTGCTCACGCAGGAACTAGCCCTGGAACAGGCCAACGAATGCTATTTATACCTGAACAACCCCTCCGGCGATACCCTCCGGCTCAAATGGCGGCAACTGGAGCTGAGCATACCGGCCGGCTGGGACATCGACTTATGTGACTACGGTCTCTGTTACATCGGCATACCACCGAATGGTACGATGAATCCGGTGTTCGACACCATCCAGCCTTATCTCAAACTGATCGTGCAGCCCGGCGCCACGCCCGGTGCGGCCTGGTGCTGGTTCCGGGTACAGGACGTGGACGATGCCGCAAATTTCGTCGATTTGTATTTCAGTCTGTTTACCCCCGGCACCACGCAGACCGGCACCGCCGATCTGACTTCCATCCGCGTATTCCCCAATCCAGCCCAGAATTTTTTACGCATCGATCACCAGGGTCTACGGACCTTTCCGGCGCGTCTGTCTGATGTGACGGGACGCACCGTCTGGCAGGATGATGTGCTGCCTAATGCGCAGACCCACATTGACCTGGCCGGCTGGTCCGCCGGCCTGTACTTTTTACAAATGGGAAACCAAACCCGGCGCATTGTAGTGGCCAGGTAACCTTACCGCATTCGAT
>JBKJKS010000384.1:0-15618 GCA_046597295.1 Saprospiraceae bacterium | reverse complement strand
GGGCCGAATGCAGTCTCTTTTCTTCCGTGTTCAACAATTGTGCCGCCAAAGGCGTGTCCGTCAGGGAAGGCGCGATGGCGTTGATACGCACCGTGGGCGCCCATTCGGCGGCCAACGCACGCACCAGGCCCTCCACCGCTCCCTTCGCTGACGCTATACCGGCATGGAAAGTCATACCGGTCTGCACCGCTACGGTGCTGAACAATACGGCACTCCCGGTTCCACTGCGTTTAAGCCCGGGAAATACCTGCTGGAGGGTTCGAAATGCGCCGACCACGTTAATTTCCAGTTCCTTACGTAAATCGTCCGCACTGATGCGCTGAAAAGGCTTCAGCTGAATGCTGCCCGGACAGTACACCAGTCCATGGATGATTTCCGGCAGGTTCTCCAGCTGAAAGTCCGGTTGCAGCACATCGAGGGCCGACCAGTGGACGCCGGGCAGTGCGCGGGGAAACGGCTGGCGGCTGTAGGTATACACCTGACTTCCTGCGGCCTGTAATTGTTGGGCGATCTCCAGGCCAATACCGCTGGAGGCGCCGACGATGATGTAGTTCTTTTGCATAATTGCTTTGATGAAGGTTGCTCAAAAACACCGTTTGCCGGGCTTGGTTCAGCCCCGCCCGATGGGATACCCGGTGCAGACCTCCGTTTAGCACAACTTGCCGTTTCTTTGCAGCTGACCAGCCCTTACTATGCAAAAAATAGACATGCACACCCACCTCCTGCCCGAACGCCTGCCCCGCTTCGCGGAGAAGTTCGGTTACGGGGATTTTATCCATCTGGAGCACCAGCGGGCCGGATTTGCCCGGATGATGAAGGGCGGGGTATTTTTTCGGGAGATCGAACAAAATTGCTGGGATCCAGGCCTGCGCATCACCGAGTATGCCCGCCACCGGACGCCGGTGCAGGTGGTCTGCACGGTGCCGGTGATGTTTTCCTACTGGGCCAAACCGAATGATGGACTGGAACTGTCGCGCTTCCTGAACGATCACCTGGCGGGCGTGGTCGATGATTTTCCGGAACACTACCTCGCGTTGGGCACTATTCCCATGCAGGATACGGAGCTGGCCATTCAGGAGCTGGAACGGTTGAAAACCCTGGGCTTCCCCGGCATTCAGATCGGTTCGAACGTGAACCAGCAGAACCTGGACGAAGCGCAGTTCTTCCCGATCTTCGAAGCCTGTGCGGCGCTCGATCTGGCCGTGCTGGTGCATCCCTGGGAGATGATGGGGGAAGCGCAAATGCGCAAATACTGGCTGCCTTGGCTGGTGGGCATGCCCGCCGAAACGAGCCGCGCCGCCTGCTCGCTGATTTTTGGCGGTGTGCTGGAACGATTGCCGCAGCTGCGGTTTTGCTTCGCGCATGCCGGCGGGTCATTCATCCCCACTATCGGCCGGATTCAGCATGGTTTCGACTGCCGCCCGGATCTGGTGGCGGTGGACAACCCCGTACCGCCCCGCGACTACCTGGGCCGCTTCTGGGTGGATTCGGCCACCCACGACCCCGCCCTGCTGCGCTATATTCTGGAGGTGATCGGCGACGAAAAAGTCTGCCTGGGTACCGATTATCCTTTTCCGCTGGGCGACCTGCAGGTGGGGCGGTTTATCGAACAAATGAACCTGCCGGTGGAAACGGTGGAGCGCATTTTTTTCAGAAACACCCTAGCGTGGCTATATGGAAAATAAAAAGCAAAGGGCAAAAACGCATACGTTGTTTACCAGGTTTTGATAAACCGGCTGAGAGAAATACGGTGGCCGAGCTGGTTGCGCAGCTCCAGGAAATACAGCCCCTCCTGCAGGTCGGCGAGGGATATAGACGCAAGCGGTTCGCCGTCGTTCGTTTTTTCGGCCACCGTCTGACCGCTGGTGTTGATTATGCGCAGGGTCAGGCGCTCCTCCGTTGTTGATTCCCCCAAACTGTAGTACAGTGTTTCCCGGACCGGATTGGGCCACACCCGCACCGCATTGGCGCCATTGACCACGACCACGACGACCGGAGAAATATCGACCTGTCCGTCGCTGCTGAGCGCTTTGAGGCGGTAGTAATTCGCGCCGGTCAGCGGCTGTTTATCAAAAAAGGCATAGTCCCGGTTGCTGGTCGTGTTGCCCGCAGCGGTGACCTCGGTCAGGGATAACCACCGGTAACCGTCGTCACTACGTTCAATCTCGAATGTTTCCAGATTTGTCTCTTGGGCAGTTCCCCAGTCCAGCTGCACGTTCTTATCGCGCAGTTCGCCCCGGAAATAGGTTAGTTCGAGGGGCAGCGAGCCGGTCAGTTGAAAACTTATTTTAGTCGGTGGCGATTGACCGGCAATAACATCCTCAATGTCACAGCCCATCGGATCGGTAGTATTGAACCGGGAACTGATGTAGCGACCGGGATGATCGACCGGCATAAGACATAACTCGTCAGCATTAACGACGCAACTATTGGGAGGTTCGAATCCGACATCATATAATTCGGAGCGCATATAAAATTCCAGCACGTAGTCACCATTCGCCAGCCCTTGCACCACATTGATCGATTGGCCGCTGGCGCTCCAGAAATTATCCTGGGTTGCCGTGTAACATGTTCCCGGCACTAATACGTTGAGTGGTGACAAATTCAGGGTCAACCAGGCGCCCGGTGTACCACCCGAAGCATAAACCCGATAGTAAAGGGTCGTACTGGTCACCCGGTCAAGATAAGCGGATCGTAAATAAGAGTCCGCGCCCGTTATGAGGAATGAAGTGATAGTACCTTGATTATAAGTAGTTCCGTTGGGAATAGGGATATAGAAACCTCCCCCTCCCGACATAGATCCCGGACCAAACAAAATGCCCTGATTCACCCCGCTGATGGTAGCAAAAAGCTGATTGGCATCTCCGCCAATATAATTATTGTCGAAGCCATCAGCAGCCCGGGCGATCTGGGTCTGGCTGGCGGTCAGGCCCGCTATTAAAAGCGTTAAGCGAAAAAAGCGTTCATAGCGATGCATGGGTAATCACAGTTTAAGCGGTGGGGAAATTTGAAATAGTATACCGCAGTACTTACGAATACCCGGCCAATTTGGACTCGATAAAATATGCCTGGGAGCGTGGTTATTAAGCGCAGCACATGCAGGCCAAACCAATCCTGTCCTACCAAAGCAAAGGGTAGCGCTTATGAAAATGGGTTAGCCGGCTGAGCCAGGGACATTACGCAGTAAATTTCCTTGCCGGTCGATCAGAGATGCCAAAAGTTTCCTTTCAAACAGGCGCCCGGTGTTCTGGCCGGCACAAAGGCCTGATAATCAAATGTTTATTCATCCAGCGCCGGAGCCGGGATGAACGAATAACCCATCGCTCATGAATGGGCGAATGCTGCAAAGATATTGGACTATTTTTTTAAATGCCTGCTTTTGGGCGCCGAACGGCGCTCCGGGCAACCAGCGGCAGGAGGCAGGGCGAGGCATTTTGCCCCGGTTTTACCCCGCTTTGATGCGGTAAACCCCACTGTCCAGCCGTTTTTGGGCAAATGCAAAATATTCCGGAACGATCTCAAAGCCCAGGTAGCGACGGCCTTCGAGCTGGCTGACCACGGCCGTCTGGCCGGAACCGAGGAATGGATCGAGCACCACGTCGCCCGGCTGGCTGGAATAGGCGAGGATCTTACGGATGAGCTCCGCCGGGAGCTTGGTGGGCGTTTTCACATCCCCATTCCAGTACTCGCGGGGGATGTTCCACACGTCTTCCTTATCCCGGTAGTGGGCACTGCCACCGTCTGGATGTTTGTCATCTTTGCCAAAGCGGGCGTAGGGATAAAATTTGCGCTGTTTTTCATCCACCCCGGCAAACAACACGTGGTAGTGGGAGGTGACGTACTTGCGCGTGGTGACCAGACCGAACTGGTACTTCCAGACGAGGTGGTTGACCAGATCGAAATCCAGTTCTTCCAGCACGATCAGGATGTCCTTCAGATAATTCCAACCGGAGAAGATGTACAGGCTGCCGGTTGGCTTCAGCACCCGTCGCACTTGGGTGAGCCAGGCGCGGGTAAACGCCAGATAGTCCTCCCCCCGCACCTCGCTATAGCCCTCCAGCACGCGACTACCAGTCCGGTTGTAATTGCCGCGTTTCGCGCTGAATTCAATGCCGAACGGCGGATCGGTAATGACCAGATCGACCGAGTGCTCAGGCAGGTGAGCGGCCATGCCGCTGATACAATCTTCCTGAAAAATCCGGCTGTGCATAGGGAGCGGTTAGCAACGAAGGTGCAGAAGTGCGGCTCCAAAAACGGGATTTTTTTGAAAAAACCGGATGCTAACTTTTGGGGTTGTCACCGATTAACCGACGCGTAATGGTCATGGCAAGGTTTTGCACTGGTGCCAGTGTCATAAGACTGATTAAAATCATCCTGTATGTTCACTCACCTGCGTTCCCCCTTCCCGGTTTCCAGCGATTGGGCCGCTCTTTTAATGCGCATTGCTTTTGGCGGTTTTATGGCCATCAACCATGGCTGGCCCAAGTTCGTCACGTATTCCGAGCAGGCTGCCACTTGGGCGGACCCGCTGGGCGTGGGCGGTCCGGCCTCCCTGGCGTTGGCTATTTTTGGCGAATTGGTCTGCGGCGTGCTGATCGTGCTGGGGCTGTTCACCCGGTTGGCCGTCATTCCGGCGGGCATTACGATGGCGGTGGTCGTGCTGATCGTGCAGTGGGATGATCCTTTCGCCAAGAAAGAATTGGCGCTACTGTTTCTGTTTGCCTACGCCGCCATTTACTGGCTGGGCAGCGGGCGCTATTCGCTGGATGCGGTGCTGGCAAGCCAGGACAGAACTGTCACCCGCGGGAATCAGGGCGTCGATCATCCAGACCCTGCCTGATAAGGTCCACCCTTATGCCTGCCAGGTAAATGCCTGACCATCAGCATTTTCAAACCGGACTAAAAGGGGCTGCGGCAGAGCAGGAATCTCCGTCATGAGCCAGTGACGCCCCGTTGGAACAACGATGAATAATCCCTGATCGGAGCCCAGTGCGGAGAAATTGGGTGAAGCAGGTTGCTTGTCGAAATCACCGACGCCGTACAGCCGAAGGGCCTCGGCTCGCCATTCCCACACGTCGGGTGTGACCACGCCGATCTCGCTGATCTCCAGCCACACATCGGGGCCAAAAGACCGGTTGCTGGCGTTGTTCAGGTCATGCCGGGCAATGAATTCCACAATATTGCCCACCGGGTCGTGGAAATATACCGACTGCGCGTGCCAATGGGGAAACTGAATGATTTCGTCCCCATTCGCCTGGCGCAGGATCCGGACACCACGTCGGGTAAGATATGCATGGGCAGCCGCGATCTGATTGGCGGGAATATTGAAAGCAAAATGATACCTGCCGGTTGCCGTGGCGCTTTCCACAAAATGCAACTGTGAAAGCCCGGTCTGGAAGATCAGACTGTCTCCAAAACCGGGCTCGAAATCGAGCTCGAGTACGCCATGATAGAAACCCTGCATGGCCGACAAAGAAGGGGTGGACAGCTGGATTTCGTGTATTTTCATGCGTTGTACAGCCTTTAGAAGGGCAGATCGCTTATTTGCGAAAGCGGATGGGCGCCTGGGTACCGGCCACCACCGAGTAGGAGCCGGCGGGTAGTGCCGCCAGGTCAAGCGACCAATCAGCAGTTTTGGAAGAAAATTTCCGTTCCAGCACCACTTTACCGGTGGCATCGAACACCTGTACCTGCAGGCTTTGGACCGGAATTTCGTCGGCGACCAGCCAGATCCGCCGGGGCGTGACGATGACTTTTATCTCCGGATCGTGCTGCGGGGCGGCGGCAGTGGCCGGCATGATTTGCAGCAAGAGGGCACAAAAAAGGGCGAAGCAAAATGACTTTTTCATATATGAACACTTAGAATAGGCGAATGAATGGGGGTTGGCGAATAGACGAAGTTTACCGGCAAATGGTTACCTACCGGGTCAAAAAAAGACGCAGGTGGCAGGAAACCGGATAAAGAGACCGTAGCAGCCGGAGAAAGTTGCTTCCGGGTGGTGGTCTTCCGACCGGTAGTATTGTTAAAATTTGTCATCCAGGCGCGCAGATTTTTTTGGACTTTTAGGCAAAATTTTTACCTGCACGTATGAGACTGACCTGTTTATTGCTGCTGCTGGCCGGTTGCGCCCGCCTTTTTGCTCAAGCGACCACTGCCGATTCGAGCTTTCTTCGCCAAAATTATACCAAACGCGAAGTCATGATCCCGATGCGCGATGGCGTGCAGCTGTTTACCAGCATTTATACGCCTAAAAACGCGGCCAAGGCCTCCCCCATATTGCTCAAGCGGACGCCCTACTCCTGCGCACCTTACGGCGAAAATGCCTTTCCAACCGCCTTTCAGAATCGTTACCTGGCGCAGTCGGGTTATATCTGGGTCTTTCAGGATGTACGCGGAAAATACATGAGCGAGGGCGATTTCGTGGACGTGCGCCCTTTCCAGCCGGACAAAAACCGGACAGGAGCGGTCGTGAAAAAAGGGAAGAAAACCAAGGATGTCCGGGCCGGAAAAGCGGCAATAACCATCGATGAAGCCAGTGATACCTACGACACCGTAGACTGGTTGCTGAAAAATGCGGTGGGCAACAACGGCCGCGTGGGGGTGTACGGTATTTCCTATCCCGGCTTTTATGCCACCATGGCCGCCCTGGCCGGTCATCCGGCTATCAAGGCGGTGTCGCCGCAGGCCCCGGTAACCGACTGGTTCATCGGCGACGACTTTCACCACAATGGCGCGTTCATGCTGATGGACGCTTTCGGATTTTACTCGGGCTTCGGGAAACCGCGCGCCAAACCGACGACCGAGAACGCCAAAGGTTTCACGGACTGGCAGACGCCGGATGGCTACGATTTTTTCCTGCGGGCCGGGGCATTACCCAATTTCGCCAGGCGCTACGGCATGGACAAGATCCCGTTCTGGAACGACCTGATGGCCCACCCCGACTACGACGCCTGGTGGCAGGCCCGCAACCCGCGCCCGCACCTGAAAAATGTACAGCCCGCCATGCTTACGGTGGGCGGCCTGTTCGATGCCGAGGATTGCTTCGGGGCCTGGCGCACCTACGCAGCCATCGAGCAGCAAAACCCGGCCAGCCATTCCAACCGCATCGTGATGGGCCCCTGGGTCCACGGCGGCTGGACGCGCACCAGAGGCGACCGCCTGGGCAACGTGACCTTCGGGCAACCGACCAGCGATTACTACCAGAAAGAAGTGGAAATGCGCTTTTTCGAACACTATCTGAAAGATAATGGTCCGCTGGACTTACCGGAAGCCCTGGTGTTCGAAACGGGCAGTAACCACTGGACGCGCTATGATGCCTGGCCGCCCAGGGACGTGCAACCCACTCCGTATTATTTTCAGGACCTGGGCGGACTCTCCACCACCCCACCGCCCAGTCTGCCCCTGAATAGCCCCGATGGGAGCGATACGTACGTCAGCGATCCGCACAAACCCGTACCGTATACCGAAAACGTGCACCTGAAACGGACCCGGGAATACATGACCGACGATCAACGTTTCGCCGCCCGGCGCCCCGACGTCGTGGTGTACCAGACGCCGCCCCTGACCGATGCTGTCACGGTGACCGGCCCGGTAGTCGCCAACCTGTGGGTACAAGTCAGCACGTCCGATGCCGACTTCGTCGTGAAACTGATCGACGTTTTCCCCGATACGATGGCTGGCCAGGAGAACGGCGTACCCCTGGGTGGCTATCAAATGCTGGTGCGCGGCGAAATCATGCGTGGCCGGTACCGGAACAGCTTCGAGCAACCGGAAGCCTTTCCCGAAAACGTACTGACGAACGTGCGCTTCACCCTCCCGGATGTAGCCCACACTTTTCTGCCGGGCCACCGGCTGATGGTGCAGGTGCAGAGCAGCTGGTTTCCGCTGGCTGACCGAAATCCACAGCTGTTTACCAATATTTACGCGGCAGAGGAGTCACATTTTGTAAAATCGACCATTGTCATAGCGCATTCCAATTTGGCGCCTTCAGGTATTATACTGCCGGTGCGGAAGGATTAAATTATACTGATCAGTCATCGCTGCCTTTGCTTTTTTGCCCATTGCTTTTTGCTTATTATTTAAAAACGCCCCGCCATGCGAAAACTCATCTACGGCCTCGCCGCCCTTGCCTTCGTCCTCCTGTTGTATGCTGCCAGCAGCTTGTCCCCCTTCGGACGGCCGGTGAAATATGTGGCTTATCTGGGCTTTAACTACCTGAATGTGGCCAAGGACAGCGCGAACTATTACGCCGACTCCCTGCGCATCGTCAGCCTGCAGGTTTACCTGGATCGTATTAATGGCAGAAAGCACCGGGCGTCCTATCCGGTGGAATATCGCCTCCGAACCTTCCAGTGCGACTACCAGGAAGACACCATCTGGCAACTCTACCGGCGCATGGCGGCCGACAGCAACATCGTACTGGTGGTGGACAACACCTGGGGCAAGTATATCCGCCACGCCGATACCACGATCCGGCAGGGTTTACCGGTCATTGCCCTCAGTGCCGACCAGAACCAGCTCGACTTTGGAGAGCATGCCCTCTTCCTCGCTCCCAGCGATCCCCAGCCGAACTACCTGATCCAGTTCATCGATACGGTACTGACTGCCAAGCATATCGGTTTCGTTACGGAATGCGATTACCTGTTGCACCAGCGGTTCGTGGAAAGTATGGCGCGTAACGACCTGACCTACGACTCGGTCTGCCTGTGGCAAAGAAGTTATATCCGCAACCGGGAGGTCCCCAGCGATTCGGTCGCTTCCATGCGCAAAAGCCTGCGCAAGCTACTCCGCCGGCCCGAATTGGAAGTTATTTTGCTCAACACCCACACCGGTTACGGCGACTCCATCCTGCGTTTCCTGGAAAAGGAACCGCTACCGCCCAAAACCTTCGTTGGCGTACAGACCACCCTTACCTTTCAGGAGATGGAACACATTTCGCGTACGCGGGGCCACACCTTTATCCGCTACGTGACCGGGGAAGAGGCGTTGCCCGAAGCCGTTTACCGCGACAAAAAAACCATCCGGGCGCAGTATGCCAATCCCTTTATCCGGATGGAAACCGTTGACGGCGATAAAGTGGAGCAGGAAAAAGAGCGCAAGCGGGAAAAACAGGCCGACAACACGCTGCGGCGCTGCTTCGAAGCCATGAATATTTTTGAAACCGGCCTGCGGGCCGGCGCCACCACCCGGGCGCAACTGGCCGATTATTTCAAAAATAGCCTGAAAGGTCGTAAAGTAACGCTGCTCAACGAGTTGTACGCCTTTGACGACCAGCTCATCCTCCAACAGGATCCGAATTTCGAGGAGGTGCGCGCGGGCACAACCCGCAGTTGCCCCATCCAGATCAATGCGGACGGCGGCCCCATCCCCGACCTGCGGGTCGGCATCGACATCGTGGTCATCAACGACATCGACGTGCGGGAAAACACCTTCGACTGCAATTTGCTGTACTGGGTCATCGTCGATTCGAACTACATCGACAAGGAAGGCTACATCGACTTTACCAATATCAGTTCCGAAGAGGTCAATCGTTACCTGATCGCCGAAGAGCGTCAGGGCAACTACACGGTGCGCATCCACCGTATCAGCGGCAAGTTTCTGGGCAATTTCAAATGCTTCAACTTTCCTTTCGATCAACACGAACTCATCGTCCCTATTTCGGCACTCGCTTCGAGCGATAAGCTTAAAATCAGCTTCGATTACAGCCGGTTGCAGGTCCGCGACAAGATCAAGGAATTCGAAATGAACGACTGGAACAGTGAGGAGTACTACGTCACCCTCGACAACCAGATCACCAACGCGCTCGGCTCCCCGAACAAGGTGACCTTCGACCCCGACGACGAAGCCAAATACCTGGAAAAATACAAGACCCTAAACATCCACCTGCACGTGAGTCGCCAACCCTGGGGCGCCATCATCCTGATCGTGCTGCCCTTCCTGATGTTCAGTGCGCTGCCGATCTTCATGCTGTTCTTCCACAAGGCCAGCTACGAGGAAGTGGGCGAGCTCATCATTACCTCGTTTCTGGCGACGGTGGCCTACTCCATCAACCTCGTGCAAATTTCGCCGGCGACGGATTCGATGAACCTGGCGTATATATTCCTGATGCTGACCCTGGGCATCAATTTCTTCTGTTTTATCTACGTCACTTATATTGACCGTCAACGCGGGAATGGTCGGCGGCCGGCGGCCATTCCTGCCGGCAAACCGAAAGGCGGCACTTTCCGGTTCGGGGGGAAACTATGGATGCCCTACCTGTTGCTGGTCTTTTTACTGATGTTGTTCTTCCTGATTTACAGGAGCTAAAAAATCGGGCATGCGCCGGGAATTTCCACGAAATTTGTATACAGAAACGGATGCCTGGGGTTGCCGGAAACCTGACTTTTGGCAAAACTTGTCCGCGTTAAAAGCGGTGGAAAGCCGCACATTTGACCATCACCTCTTTCAAACATCCCTGCTATGAAAAATACGCTTCGTACCTGCTTCGGCGTGTTGCTGTTGACGGCCTTACCGGGTCTGGCCCATGCCCTTGATGTCGGACTTTCCTACGCGGTATACGCCACGCCCGACCAACCTTACGTGGAAATCAACCTGGAAGTGGCGGCCGGCACCGTTATGTACCGTCATGTGGACAGCACCCACATGCAGGCCGGTGTCGAAGTGATTATTATGATCAAACAAGGAGATTTGGTTGCTGCTTACAGTAAATATGTCCTCAGCAGTCCGCTGGTCATGTTCCCGCAAACCCTGCTCGACGTAAAGCGCCTGCAGGTGCCAGCGGGCGAGTACATGCTGGAAGTCCAGGTGCAGGATCTCCATGATTCGCTGAATGCCAAAACCCTGCTCCAGCCTTTGCGGGTGGCGATCCCGGGCACGATTTACCTGTCGGATCTGCAACTGCTGAGTGGCTTCAAGGCGGATGCCACTGATAACATCTTCACCAAAAACGGTTATTTCCTGGAGCCGCTGCCTTTTGCCTTCTACGATCAAACCGCTAAAAAGATGGCCTTTTACGCGGAGGTGTACCACTCCGACCGCTCGGTTCGCGACAGCAGCTACCTGGTGCGCTATTTTTTGGAAAAAGACAAAGGCAATGGCATTAAAACGTTGATTTCCAGTGGCAGCCAGCGGAAGAAACCGGGGCCTATCGACGCGATTCTGGTGCAGATGGACATCAGCACCATCGAAAGCGGCAACTATGCCCTCACCGTAGAGCTGCGCGACAATGCCAACCAACTGCTGGCGACCCGCAGCATGGCCTTCCAGCGCAGCAATCCACTTTATCAGATCACGGAAAGCGAGATCACCGATGCGCTGGTGGACCAGCAATTCGTCCGGAACCTCGATGAAAAGACGATGCGTTATGCGCTGCGCGCCGTAGGCGTACTGGCTACGGGCGACGAACCGGAAGTGCTGAAAACGATCCTGGCCGGCAATGACCTGAAGCAAATGCGCTTTTATTTGTTCCGGCACTTCGCCCGCCAGAATCCCAACAACCCGGAGGAAGCCTACAACACGTATATGCAGGTAGCCGCCGCGGCCAATGAGAAATTTAAAAGTGGTTTTCGCAACGGCTTCGAGACCGATCGCGGGCGGGCCTACCTGCGCTTTGGCCGTCCCGACGATTTGATCCACGTCGAGGATGATCCCGCTGCCCCACCCTACGAGATCTGGGTGTATTATAATTTCCCCAAGACCAACCAGCGCAACGTCAAGTTCCTGTTTTACAACCCCTCCCTGGCGGGGGAAGATTTTATCATCCTGCACTCCACTGCCCGTGGGGAGATCAATAACCCACGCTGGGAACGCGTATTGTACGCGAAAAATGCCGGGGAAGAGTACGAGGGCGACAACGCGCAGGATGCGACCACCATGAAGCAGAACGTCAACCGCAATGCGCGGCTGTATTTTGAAAGCTACTAGCGGAGCCTTTTTTGTCCTGCCGCAGGCAGCTGAGGAAGAGGCCCTCCTGATGGTGCATCAGATTCTTACAGCATGACAAAAAAAGCAGGGCGATCCGGATGTTCCGGGTCGCCCTGCTGCATGATTATACCATGGAACAGCGCGGCTTAGTCGTCGTCGCGGTCGGCTTTGGCATCCTCCCGGCGCTGGATATAGTCATGCCAGACCGGCTGGGAATCGTAGGTCAGGTAGATTTCCGTATCGAAAGCGCCCCAGGCGCCGTTTTCGAGGGCCAGGTTGAGCCGGCGGACGCCACTCAGCGGCATCTGCAGAATGATCACGTGGCCCAGTCCCATCGCAATGGTCCAGGAGACCACGCGGGCCTCGGCGGGTGGGAACATATCCCAGAAACCCTGCGATTCCAGTACGCGGCGAATCTCCGGCAGGTTTTTATCCTGCTGGTGTTTGAGCATGATGGTCACCAGTACACTATCCTTGGAAAGGGGTGTCGACGCGACCATCGACGGGCCGGTCACGGGCGCCGGAACGGGGGTAGCCGGATCCTGCGCTACGGCCAGGGTGGTCATCAACAGGCAGCTGAAGGTCAGCAAAAAGAGGTGTTTGAACATATATGGTAAGTGGTCTGACTGCAAATTTTTCGAGCTTCGAAGTGGGCAAAGATAGCGGCTGTCCGATAGTTCTTTTTGATTTGGCTAAAAACTTGCAAACCGGGAGTTTGAAATTATTTTTGCCTGTTCTTCATCGGAGCCTTTGGCTCGCAACGCCTCTTTATGCGCAAGCACCCCGCTGGTCTGCCTTTTCTTTTTCTAACCGAGATGTGGGAACGCTTCGGCTATTACCTGATGATCGGTATATTCATGCTGTACCTCACGGATGCTGAAAAAGGGGGCCTGGCGATGGATCGCAGTGCGGCGACCGATATCTTCGGGACGTTCATCGCCCTGGTCTACCTCACGCCTTTTATCGGCGGCTTGCTGGCCGACCGGCTCCTGGGTTTTCGCAAGAGCATTATTATCGGGGGCGTACTGATGGGTGTCGGCTATATGCTGCTGGCCATTCCCAATAATATGACCACCTTCTACCTGGCCCTGGGCATTATGATCCTGGGTAATGGTTTCTTCAAACCCAATATTTCCACCCTGCTGGGCAATCTGTACAATGAGGACAAATACCGGGAGCACAAGGACGAAGGCTACAGCATTTTCTACATGGGCATCAACATCGGCGCCCTGATCTGCAATTTCGTCGCCGCTTACCTGCGCAACACCTATGGCTGGGGGTACGCCTTCATGGCGGCCGGCGTGGGGATGTTTATTGGCGTGGCCGTTTTCATCGCTGGTATGCGCCGCTACGCCCATGCCGACGTGATCAAAACCGCCACCGCGGGCGAAACCGGGGTGGGCACCCTGCTCTCTTCGGTGCTGCTGCCGGCCATTGTGGTGGGCGTGGCTGCCTGGCAGATCCCGGGCAACGTGTTCGGTTCCGATTCCACCGATGCTTTCCTGTTCGGTTCGCTGCCGGTCATCGGCTTTTATGGCTGGATCTGGTGGAAAGCTTCCGCGCAGGACAAGCCGCGCATTTCCGTGTTGCTGGCTATTTACGCGGTAGTCATCGTCTTCTGGGCCATTTTCAAGCAGAACGGCACCGCCCTGACCACCTGGGCGGAGTTCTATACGGACCGTACGTATCCAGCCTGGATGGAAGCCCCCGCGAAATTCATGGGCATGACCCAAAAAGTGGAGACCACGCCCGACACCTTCGTCGCCTACGACGCCCAGTTCCGCACCAGCCGCGATCCGGAAACCAAAAAACTGGTGGAAACCGTCTCGCTGCCACCTTACTTCCAGAATATACCGGAAGCCGAACAACCGCCGCCGGGCACGACCGTCCGGCTGGTGTCTACCGAAATATTCCAGTCGGTCAACCCCTTCTTCGTGGTGGTGCTCACCCCCCTGCTCATCTTCGTATTCGCCTGGCTCCGCCGGCGAAAGCGCGAGCCGACCACCCCCGGCAAGATCGGCTGGGGCCTGGTCATCACCGCACTCTCCACGCTGGTGACCATTGCCGCCGTGGCCGCCTGTCACAACGGCGCCGAGAAGGCCTCCGTGGGCTGGCTGTTCGGAGCCTACGGCGTCATCACGGTCGGGGAACTCTGCCTCAGTCCGATGGGCCTGTCGATGGTCTCCAAGATGGCGCCGCGCCACCTGGCCGGCCTGATGATGGGCGGCTGGCAGCTGGCCACTTCGCTGGGCAACAAACTCAGCGGCGTACTAGCCTCCATGTGGGATCAATACGACGATAAAGCCAATTTCTTTTGGGTTAACTTCGGCCTGCTATCCGCTGCCGCGCTGGTGCTGTTCGCCATGCTGCGCTGGCTTAATCGGGTGTTCAAAGAACAGGGACTGCATTGAGAAGTGTGACTACCACATTTTCATCCATCTTATCCAAACCTTCTATCTTCCATTACAATGGCAACCAAACAAAAAGTAACCAAGCAACAGAAAGACCGCCGCGACCGCGAGGAAACCCGTAAATTCATCACTATCGTGGCCATGGCCACCGTGCTGCTGATGGTCCTGTTGTATTACGCCTTCGTGCGCTGACGCTCCGCATGTAGTCTGCAGCGCTGAATAAGTATGGTTTTTTTAACCTGCGGCCAACCTAATCGGAGGCGTTGCGTTCTGTTTTTGATTCTTCCACATCAGGAAACATCCGCCGGCGCCTGGTTCGACCTGCCGGCACGAAAACCCAACCTGCTATGCAATTCAACGTTCCTAAAACCGAACAAAAACGCGTGGTGATCGTGGGCGCCGGCTTCGGCGGGCTGACCCTGGCCCGCCAGCTCGCCCAATCGAATTTTCAGGTGGTGCTGATTGACAAAAACAATTATCACCAATTCCAACCCCTGTTCTATCAGGTGGCGATGGCGGGCCTGGAACCCTCGAGCATTACCTTCCCCCTGCGCAAGGTGTTTCAGAACAGTAAAAACGTATTCGTACGGGTAACCAAAGTCCTGTCCGTACAGCCCGAACAAAACCAGCTCAGCACCGAGATTGGTTCGGTACAGTACGATTACCTGGTGCTGGCCATTGGTGCGGACACCAACTGGTATGGCAATGACCGCATCCGCGCCAACGCTATTCCGATGAAAGCGGTGAGCGAAGCCCTGTTCCTGCGCAACTCCATGTTCGAAGACTACGAACGCGCCACTATTGCCGATAGTTATGAACAGCGCCAACCCTATCTCGACATCGTGGTCGTGGGTGGCGGACCCACGGGCGTGGAGCTGGCCGGCAGCCTGGCCGAAATGAAAAAGCACATCATTGCCAAGGACTATAACGACGACCTGAACCGGGAAGAAATCGACATTCACCTCGTCCACGGCGATCCGCGCCTGCTGAACACGATGTCGCCGCAGGCGTCGGCCAAGGCCGAAACCTACCTCCGCGAACTGGGTGTGCAGATCTGGCTGGATAAGGTAGTCACCGATTATGATGGCCAAACGGTGACCATCGACGATGGTTCCACCATCCGCACCGATAAGGTGATCTGGGCAGCGGGCATCACCGGCAACAAGCTGGAGGGCCTGCCTGCCGCCGCGGTCGGACGTGGCAATCGCCTGAAAGTCAACGGCATCAACCGGCTGGAGGGCAGCGAGAATATTTTTGCCATCGGCGACATTGCGCTACAGGTGG
>JBKJKS010000648.1:0-8967 GCA_046597295.1 Saprospiraceae bacterium | reverse complement strand
AGGGTATTCACGGCGACGATCGCCTGGTCGGTAGCGGTACAACCATTCGCATCGCGTACCGTGACCAGGTATACGCCATTGGCCAGATCCGGGTAAACGGTGTCCGGATCAAAGTTTTGTCCGTCCAGGCTGTACAGCAGGGCGCCGGTTCCCCCGGAACCGGTGATGGTCAAATCGTTGTCGACGACCGATGCATCGACTTGCAGCGCTGCAGGGTTGCTGATGGTCACCGCGGCGGTGCTGACCGTGAATCCAAACTGACTGCTCACGACCACGGTGTAGGTACCGGAACCAAGATTGCCGAACACGTTGGAGGCCTGTGGCGCTCCTCCATTCAAACTGTACTGATACTGCCCATTCAGTCCGGTGGCACTCACCGTAATTTGGCCGTTGTTACCGTTGTGACAAAGCAGTGCCTGGGTCAGCACGGCCTGGGTCGCCAGATTATTCTGGACAATGGCTATTTTAAAAATGCCCTGATGCACCCAGGCGGAGTTGTTGGCATCAAAAGCATCGAAGGCAAACTGATCCGTGGTGGCAGCATTGCCATTGTGCAGGTAACTAACCGCGCCGCCATCCAGGTCAGCTTGGGTGAACTGGCTGCCCAGTACCAAGTCCACCCCGTTTAGTTTCAGGGTACCCTGCTGTGGCGGTGTGAGTAAGACGAAGCGCCCCTGCGCCGTCAGGCCGCTGGTTTTCATTTTTAAAAATGCGTTCGACACAGTGGCCGAACTGCCTGCACCCAGCGTCAGCAGCTTATTGGTCAATAAGCTGCCTGGCAGGATCGTGTCGGAAAAACAGAACGCCAGGCTCCAGGCGGTCAGTGCTCCCCCATCTTCCTCGTAGTTGTCGCTGATGGAAAGCTGCCAGTCGCCCAGCGCGACCTGCCCGTTCAGTACAGAGAGCGGCTGTACCGGTTGAAAAGTACCGCTAATCGCCGGAGCGCTGCCGCTACAGGTATTTTCCAGATCGGTAGCGAGCAATACGGCGCCGTCGTCGAAAGTGACTTCCACATTATCGCCACTACAACCAAAACCATTGCCCGGCACGCCAGGCTGCGAAAACAGCAGGAAGTTTTGTCCGGTCGGGCTGGTCAGCGAAGCCTCCAGGTCGCCCACCCAGCTGTGGTCGATCATGAGCATTACGTTCACATCGCCGATCTTCTGACCGGAGGTAACTTGCAGGCTGGAAAATATCGTTCCCAGGGTAGCGCCATCGATCGTGACTGGCACATCCGTACTCGTAAAGATTTGATTGCAAACGGACTTGCCAGTCTCAAAAGCGTAGATGGTGGAGAAACCGCCCAGCCCGCAATCATTGTCCGCCCGGATGCGCCAGTAGTATACCGTGCCGGGTTGGAGCAGTATATTGCTCAGACTGTCATTATCGGTGGTTTGACTGGTGACGACCGACCCGACAATAAAGGCCGGATTGGTGGCTATTTCGATGAAGAAGGTTTTGGTGTAGGGTACGCTGTTCCAGGTCAGCACCGCACTGGTCGCTACTGCCAGGGCGCCATCCAGGGGGCTGTTCGCTACAGCCAGGCCCACCGGCGCACCGGGTAGTACGCTCAGTTGCAGACCAATCGATTGCTGGATGCTGGCCGCCGATCCCTGTACGGTCAGGTTGTAAATGCCGGCCATGGCCGGCGTCACTCCGGAAATCGTGACGATGACCGGGTTACCAACCGCCACCGGATTCTGGCTGATCTGAACGGTGGCGCCAACCGGTGCGCCGCTTACCGTGAGTTGTACCGGACTGGCAAAGCCGGCGACGGTAGCGGTTGCGACAGTAAACACGGCATTCGTGCCGGCACAAATTTGCAGGTCATTGGTCGTGGAAGTCAGCAGAAAGGTCGGCGTCGGCGGCAGCTCAATGCTGAAATTCTGGTTGGAAATGTCAAAAAACACGTTGCCGACCGCTTCCACCTTCACCCGGCAGGTCGCCGACAGGTTATTCGGTACCGTCACCGTCGCTGAACCGGTATTCGCAGTGTTGTTGGCCAGCACGACCGGATAGGTGTAGCCGCCATCGGTGGAAAGCAGCAGGCGTACGTTCGTACAGCTTACGGGCGCGAGATTGGTGTTGGCCACATCCCAGGTGACGGTCTGTGCGGAACCAACCAGCCACGTGACGTTGGTGTTGGGAGCAGTCACCACAAAAGGGCCGGCGGCAGCGGCCACAAAAATCACGACATTGTCCTCGCCGGTACAGCCGCCGTCGGGGTTATTATCCCGCGCCGTGACGCGGAACTTCATAGTGCGCGCTACGCCCGGCAATTCTTCCCAATCGGAATTTACATTGCTCACCAGGTCTGACAAACGGGGAAAATACCGCGTAGGAGCTGCCGTGGGCAGGAAGGACCGGAACAGCGGACCGGTAGCGCTGCCGGCGACGGGGGGCATGGTGGCAAATTCCGCATCCATTTGTTCCCAGCAGTAGCTGAGCGTATCGCCGTTCAGGTCCGTACCGTTGGCGGTGAGGGCGAAGGGAGTGCCCTTGGGAATGGTACGATCCACTCCTGCGTTCACCGTCGGGCTGCTGTTGCCGATGTTGATTTTGGTTGGACAGAGGTTGCCACCGGTCGTCAAAAAGCCGGCTATTTCCTGGATATTAATGGCGTGGAAGTAGGCATCGCTGTTGGGTTGTACATTGGGCGAGCAAATGCCGGCATAGCCCATGATGGTCGACGCGCTGCCAGGCTCCATGGAGGCGCTGCCCACCCGGTTGCAGCCGTTGTTCTGGGTGTGGTTGCCTCCGAACTGGTGCCCGATCTCATGCGCTACGTAGTCGATGTCGAAAGGATCGCCGATCGGCGAGCCGCCGCCGGTAACCCCCCAGGCCTTGATGTCGCTGCACACCACCCCCAGACCGGCGACGCCGCCGCCGCCCGTACTGAAGACATGGCCAATGTCGTAGTTGGCCGCACCGATCACGCTGTCACAGGTCGCCACGTTCTCATCGAGCATGGTACCGCCGTCATCATTGGTGTACGGATCGGTCGTACCGTTCAGATAGATCAGCAGGTTATTGTTGTTGACGATCTGCATGGTCACGGCAAACTCATTCTCATACACGCCGTTCACCCGGTTCATGGAAGTATTCATGGCGGCCAGCACCAGGGGTTTGGTGCCCCCGTGAAAAGTAGCGTATTCGCCCGTACAAGCCAGCGCCAGCCGGTAGCGGCGCAGCTGACAATCGCCCTGATAATCCGGCATTTGACCTATGTGCAATGCCGCAGCCGTTTGTACGTCGACGCCGCAGCTGAAGGGCGCCTCTTCGGCTGGCAGCACGTAGTCTTTCTTGAAATAAACGACGTAGTGGTCCGGATCGCCCGTCTGGAAAGGATCGATGAAGACGGTACTATGGCGGGCCGACAATATCTGGGCATGAAAACCCCAGGGGGTCAGATCACATTTGAGCTGGGCCGTCGGGTCGTCCAGACCCCGGCCGGTGTAACAGCGGATATCGGGGTACTTGTCCTGCAACAGCGGCGCCATTACCGGCGATTCGTAGAGCCGGAAACGGGCCATGCTCCCATCGGGCAGAGGGAGGAGTAATACGGTTGGATTATCCGCCGCCGCTGCCGTGAATCGTTCCGGGGCAGCTGCCAGCAAGGGCCGTAACGCTGCCCTGTCCAGCGAAAAGCTGCGAAACGACTGTGGTGCGTTGCGCCGTTCCCCCTGTGGTTGCACCTGAGCAGGTGGTATTTCCGTCCACATTACTTGCGCAGCTACAGCCTGAACGCAAAAGAGACCGATGAAGACGAGTACATTTTTCAGCATGAATGTATAGTGAGTTGGGTTTGACAAAGGATTAGAGAAGGCCGGCGAAAGTATGAATTCGCCAGGGACGGACGGTCGCTGGTCTGACCATTTGGCAACAGTTGGCCAAACACACGCTTTCCGGCTTTTTGTCGCTCAGCAGACTGTTTTAGCGAAGACGATTTTCTAAATGAATCATCCTGCCTGCCGCCTTTTTTTCGTTTTCCGGATATTTCGCAATTTTTTAAAAGGAAATTTTGCAACTCTTCCGGCAAAAGCAATAATTTTAGCTGTAGTCCGCTACTATCCAATCACTTGGCCGGCCGGCCAATGGCTAATCTTTACACTAAAACAATCATTATGCCGACTGTACGCCAATTGCTCGCCGAGAAACCCACGAATTCCGTGTATTCCGTACAACCCGATCAGATGGTCATCGAAGCCCTGGAGCTCATGGCTTCCCGGCAGGTCGGCGCCGTCATGGTCATCGCGCAGGACAGACTGGTAGGTATTTTTTCTGAACGGGACTATGCCCGCAAAGGCATCCTCGTCGGTCGCAAGGCCAAGAGTACGCCGGTCACCGAGGTGATGACCCCGAATGTGTTTGTGGTGAGCCCCGAGCAAAGCATTGAGGACTGCATGAAGATGATGTCTGAAAAGCACTTTCGCCATCTTCCGGTCATCGAAAATGAACGGGTGATCGGACTGGTCAGCATTGGCGATATCGTAACGGCCATGCTCCGGGAGCAGGAGAACCATATTCAGAACCTGGAGCAGTATATTACGGGGTATTGATTTAAGGTGGTCAATGCGTACTTGCTGCCGTAAAATGAAACTGCCCGCTCCGGCTAACCGGAACGGGCAGTTTTTATGGAAGCACACTGGCCACCTTAAAGATATTAGCCACCTTATATTTTACTGTTTCCCGGCCAACACATCCATTTTAATCATGTCCTGCATAATGCGGTACGTTTCGTAGAGTTGCACGTCTTTCCGCTTGTCTTTCATCCAGTTATCATTGCGGGCAATGCGGGAAGTATCACTTTGAATTTGCGGCAGGTCGGCGGCCAAATTTTGCATTTGGAAGCTGGCGATGGGCTGGAAAATGTTTTCGAAGCGCTCCGACTCTTCATTCTGGCGCTTGTCCCACTGCTGATACTTTTCCAGTTGCAGCGGATATTGGCTCTGATCTTTCTGCTTGCGCAGCCGAACGGCATTCTCCACCACTTTCTGAAAAGTTTCATCGGTTTGAACCCGGCTGGCACTGGCCGCCTTCAGTTTATTCAGGTCGCTAATGCGATAAGCATTTTGTTTGAAGGGCACCGGTTCGATGGTGGTCGATTCCAAAGGATAATCGTTGTCCCGCTCACCGAGATCCACCAGGTTGTAGAAGTCGGGCAGCACGATATCGGGCGTCACGCCATCAAGTTGGGTGGTTTTGCCACTGATGCGGTAAAACTTCTGAATGGTCAGTTTCATTTCACCCAGCGGCTTCACGGATTCATTACTGGTGGCATTATCCAGATCCAGGAAACGCTGCACGGTGCCTTTGCCGTAGGTACGTGCCGAACCGACGATGACGGCACGACCGTAGTCCTGCATCGCGGCGGCCAGGATCTCCGAAGCCGAAGCACTGAAGCCGTTGACCATGACCACAAACGGACCGCCGTACTGTACCCGCTCATCACTGTCTTCCATGATCTCCGGTTTGCGGTTACGGCTCTTGACCTGGACGATCGGACCTTCCTCGATGAAGAGGCCCGACATCTGGACCACATCGCGGAGTGATCCGCCGCCATTGTTGCGCAGGTCAAGGATGATGCCTTTCACATTTTCCGCTTTCAGTTTTTCGACTTCCTTGGCCACATCCACCGCACAGGAGGTCTGGCCCTGCGGCGTGAAATCGGCGTAGAATTTTGGCAGGTAAATATAGCCGATCTTGTCCTGCGACTCGCCCAGGATCAGCGACTTGGCAAAGCCTTCCTCCATCAGCACGACGTCGCGGGTAATTTTAATGACTTTCTCCGCTCCGTCCGGCTTCAGGACGGTCAGCGTGGCCACCGAACCTTTCGGGCCACGGATTTTGCCGACCACATCGTCGATATCCCAACCCATGACGTCGAGTGGCTCCTCTTCTCCCTGGGCCACTTTCAGGATTATATCCTTCGGTTGCAGGTCGCCTTGTTTCCAGGCGGGTCCGCCCGGCACGATCTCGGTCACGGACGTCTTCTCGCCATCACTTTGCAGGCGGGCGCCGATGCCTTCGAGTTTGCCGGGCATCTGAATATCAAAGTTTTCTTTCTCCTTGGGCGAAAAATAGCCGGTATGGGGGTCGAACACATTGGTGATGGCGTTGAAATACATCTCCATGCGCCGGGTGCGATCCATTTTTTGCATGCGCTTGAACCACTTGTCGTAGGTGTCCAGCACCTTTTTGCGCTGCTCGATCTCCAAAGCGGCAAAGGTCTTCTGTTCGCCCTTGAAGTCGGGCTTGCCCTGTTTTTCCTGCTCCTCGGTGACGCGGCTGAGCACCTCGTACTTCATCCATTTTTCCCAGCGTGCGCGCAGTTCGACGTCGTCTTTTGCCGGCTCCTGTTTCTTACCATCGGCTTCCAGCGTTTCGTTTTTGCTGAAATCCAGCGGTTTGGCCAGAATGTCCCGGTACCAGCCCTGGGTTTTCAGCAGCGCTGCATCCATACGTGCAGTGGCCAGATTAAAGAACTCAAAGCTGCCCGCATTGGCCTCATCATCCAATTGGGATTCAAATTTTTTCAGCTGGTCTATATCGGCCTGATTGTAAAAGCGTTTGCCGCCATCCACGTCTTTTAAATATTCGCTGTAGAGCTGCCCGGAAAAGGTATCATCAATATTCTTGGGCTGGAAATGCAAGCGGTTAAGGCCTTGCAACAGGGCCTGCATCAGGGCAGCTTCTTTCTGTGGATCGGGTGCAGGAGCCTGTAGACTCCCAAAGCGATTGGCCAAAAAAGCGACGCCCGCCAAACCGATGAACGAAAAGACCAGTAAGGTGGGTTTCAGTTTCATGTCTGTGAGGAATTTATCTAAATCAAATGTACCAAAGAGGCGATCGGAGTGAAACATCGCGGATGTGTTATTTATGGAATGAACAGAAAATGTGCGGGTTGGTTATGGGTGGAGCTCAAAGATTCCTACATTTTTGAAAACGGCCAAATGGGCGGCGCTTATTGACAGGCCGTTTGCAAACGCAGGAAAGTTGCCTTTGTGACATGCCAGCGGTTATTTTTCTACGAAGTACGCCATTCATCGGCCGTTTGGCCTGGTTCATCAGATGGATAGAGCGGTTTTCAAGTCCGCTTTTTGCCGCCGGCCGGAACGGCCGGGCTTGTCCTGCGTCAAAGTTTGCGGTAACCCGGCAGTGGGCGTATCTTTGGCATTCGTTTTTCCGGTGACTTTATCAGGTCGGGCCGTTTGAAGCTGGTGTTTCGACGTGTGGAGATCGGAACGATTTTTAGTATGTTAACTTTCCCCTGACCCCAAGCTGGAAACTGATTGATCGAACTGCTTCGTTTTACTATCGGTCCCCTCTGCTTGCAACCATACCTGATCCATGGATATTGCTTACTTACTCCGCATACTGGCCCGCCGCAAGTGGCTGATCCTGAGTGCCATGTTGGCGGCGGCGGCCATTACTTTCCTGCTGATCGGGCGTAAGCCGGAACGCTACAAGTCATCGGTGATCGTGGCGACCGGCATTGTCAATTATAAAGGGGTGAACTCGGACAACTCCGATGCATTCGTGCAACAGTTTCAGGTGGAAAATGCCTTCGCCAACCTGATCGAATACGCACAATCTCGCTCGGCCATCAAGCTGCTGACCATTGATATGCTGCGGCACGACTTATCCGCCCAGGGCAGCGGCACGGAGCAACCCTACCGGCAGCCCGATAAGGGCCTGGTATTCTTTTCGGAGGAGGAAGGTAAAAGCCTCTTGTCCCAGCTTAGCAGCATCAACATCGACAGTATCAGCGACCCCTCTTTCAGCCAGGAATTTGATTACCTGCTCGATAAAATCGCCCGCTCGTACGGTTATGACCACGATGCGATCCGGCGCAGCATCACCGTTAAACGCAAGGCGGCGACGGACTACCTCTCCTTTGAGGTACTCACGGAAGAACCGAACCTGTCGCGCCAGCTGGCCAACCTGTACGTCAAGCGCTTCACTACGTATTACCAGAACATCTCCGTGCGGGAAAAGCGCAAGAACGTGAACAATTTTACCCACCTCGCTTTGGAAAAAAAGCAGGTGGTGGACAGCATCAAGGTCATTTATTACAATTACCTCCAAAGCCGCGGCCTGCCGGTGCTGGGCAAGCAAAGCGAAGAACTGGCCACCCAGCTGACCCAGCTGGAAATGAAAAAGCAAAGTGCCGAAGCCGCTCAGAAGTCGGCTACCGAG
Organism: Saprospiraceae bacterium; assembly: GCA_046597295.1. Taxonomy (GTDB): domain Bacteria; phylum Bacteroidota; class Bacteroidia; order Chitinophagales; family Saprospiraceae; genus M3007. The sequence goes on along the minus strand of JBKJKS010000648.1, from coordinate 768 downwards.
TCCAAGGGGAAGATCCAGCAGTACATGGATGATCGCAGTACGAACGATGCGGGCGAGACCAAATCCCGGGTGGTGGATAAATCCGTCGCCAATGAGAAACTGGAAAGGGTGCGCCAGCTGACCCAGCAAAGCGCACAGACCGGTGGGAAGGATGAGGATGTAGAGCTGCAATTAGCCGAGGCGCGCAGTGATCTGGAGCGGACCATGCGCAGCAGCGCCCGGACCCTCGGCAAGCCCCGGCAACAGGATGAGTCGCGCCGGACGCGCGAAGAGTTGTACAAAGGAAAAGTGGATGCCGATCTCGACCGCATCGATGCCGAGCAAAGCCTCAGCGAGATCAATCAGCGGATTGGCCGGGTGCAGGGCCAGCTGCGCATGGCGGTCGGCGACGACGAAATATCGTCCAACCTGCTGGCCGACCAGATCCGGGCGGAAGAGGAATTTAAAGCGGTCAACACGCAGCTGATCGAGGCAAAACTGAGCCTGGCGAATGCCGAGAACCCACTGCACGTGGTGGAAAACGCGCAAACGCCCGAGTGGCCGGAACCCAACCACCAGGTGCTGATCAGCGTATTCGCCGCGCTGGTAATCGGTACGTTTGCGGTGATCGCGCTGTTCCTGCTGACTTATATGGACCGCAGTTTACAATCCCCCGACCTGTTCAAAAAATTCAGCGGCAACCTGCCCCTGCTGGGGGCCATTGGCCGTATTCCGGTCAAAAATCTCGATCTGGGGGAAGTCTTTTCCGTTCGTGCCGATGTACCCAAG
>JBKJKS010000160.1:0-8634 GCA_046597295.1 Saprospiraceae bacterium | reverse complement strand
TGGCCGTCGGGCATCCAGGTGGCGTTGTTGAGCAGCCGGAAGCCCTCTTTGGTCACCTGCCGGGCCTTCGAGCCGTCGGCCTGCATCACCCAGATGTTGTCGCCACCGCCGGCATCGCTGGTAAAGAGGATCTGCCGGCCATCGGGTGAAAAACGCGGCTGGATTTCCCAGGCCAGGCCGGAACGGAGACAGGTGGCCGCTCCGCCGGTGATGGGCATGGTATACAGATCACCCAGCAGGTCGAAAATAATGGTTTTGCCGTCGGGGCTGACGTCGAGGCCTATCCAGGTGCCTTCCGTCGCCGGAAAGGTGACGTCGTGGTAGGTGACGCCGCCCGCCTTGGCCGGGTCATTGACTTCCCACTTGGGGGCATCGGTTTTTTGGGCCAGCGGGAAAAATGGAACCAACAGCAACAGGAATAGCCAGGTGATAAAGCGCATCGGGATGAGTTTGATTGAAGTGGTATAAATGCAGAGCGCTCAGGTGTGGCATGAATGGCGGAGAAATTTTTTCAAAAAAAATTTCTCCGCCATTCATGCCACACCTAAAGCTCAGTCCGTCAGCCCCAGGGCCGCCAGCATTTTATTATAAATTTCCGTATTCTCATACATGCCGGAAAAGGTCTCCGCCTGGGGACCGAAGGCGAACACCGGCACCAGCGCCGCCGTATGCAAACGGGTGGCGAACGCCGGCTTGAATTCTTTTTTGCCTTCGGCCTGGTTGAGGGCCAGGCCGCCGCATTCGTGGTCACCGGTGACGAGCACCAGCGTCTCGCCGTTGGCGGCGGCAAATTCCAGGGCCTGCCGCACCGTATCGTCGAAATCGAGCATTTCGGCTTTCAGCCAGTTGCGGTCGTTGGCGTGGCAGGCCCAGTCGATCTGGCTGCCTTCCACCATCAGAAAAAAGCCTTGCTGACTGCGTTTTTGCAAGTAAGTGCAAGCCGTGCGCGTCGCGCCGGGCAAATAGCTGCGTCCGCCGGAAGCGGTCGGCGGTTCGCGTTCCGCTGTAAAAAGCATGAAGGGGGCGGAACCGTCCAGCGGGAGGCCCTTGGTGGCGGTGCCGCGCCGGATGACGTAACCGCGCTGACGCAGCGAATCCTCCAGGTTGCGTTTATCGGGCCGTTGCGTAAAAAGCGCTTCGCCGCCACCGATGAAGCAGTCCAGGTCGGTTTTTAGAAAGTCCAGCGCGATTTCTTCGGTAAACGCCCGCAGCTCGCTGTGGGCGATGAAAGCCGCCGGTGTGGCGTGGGTGGCGGTACAGGTCACCACCATGCCGGTGGCATAGCCGCGCCGGTCGAGCTTTTCCAGGATAGTGGTACAGGCAGCGTTGTCGGGGGGCAGCGTGCTGATGGCGCCATTGGTGGTTTTTTCACCGCAGGCAAAGGCGGTAGCCCCGGCAGCCGAGTCGGTCACCAGGTGATTGGCAGAATGGCTCTTGTGAAAACCCACGTAGCGGAATTGCTCGAACACCGATTTGCCCACCCCTTTCCAGTAAATGTCCGCCGATACCTGGGCCAGCGCCATCCCGTCGCCAATGAGCAGGATGATGTTTTTGGGGCGGCTTTTAAAACTAACTGCCTGAAAATCAATTGCTTGTTGCTTGGAAGCGACGCATCCGGTAAAAATTACCAACACAGGCAGCAGAATCAGGCGCATCATCGTTGTTGAGGTTGAGATAGGAAGGTTAATGTGGATGGTCTAAGGGTTTATCAACTATTCACCAGCAACCCGTCCTTCATCTCCAGACAGCGATCGGAGAGGTCGGCCAGATCCTGGTTATGGGTGACAATGACAAATGCCTGTCCGTAATCGGCGCGGAGTTGATGGATCAGGCGGTGCATTTCCTGCGAAGCGCCGCTGTCCAGGTTGCCGGTCGGTTCATCGGCAAAAATGAGCGCGGGCTGGTTGATGAGGGCGCGGGCAACGGCCACCCGTTGCTGTTCCCCACCGCTGAGTTCGCCGGGTTTGTGGGTCAGACGTTCCCCCAAACCCAGGTACGTCAGCAGTTCCGTAGCGCGTTTTTTGACCTGTGCTTCCGGATTTTTTTGAATAAAGCCGGGAATGCAGACGTTTTCGAGCGCGGTAAATTCGGGTAGCAAATGGTGGAACTGGAATACAAACCCGATGTGCCGGTTCCGAAACGCCGCCAGCTGCTTCGAACGGAGCTGGCTGATGGAAATACCATTGATGGTGAGCGCGCCCCGGTCAGCGTGATCGAGCGTACCAAGAATATGCAACAGCGTACTTTTGCCGGCCCCGGATTTACCGATGATGCTCACGATTTCACCCGGTTGCACCGCGAAGTGCACGCCTTTCAAAATTTCGAGTTGCCCGTATGATTTGTGGATGTCTTCTGCCAGCAGTACCATGCGGTAAAGGTCGGAAAAAGATGGAAACAGCAAGGCAAAGGGAAAAAAAGCCAAAAAGCAATTTGCAAAAGGCGAAAAAGCCAGGACGAAGGCGCAGTGGCCCAATATTTTTTGTACAAAACCAACCCGCCGCCAATGCATGCCGGCGGCAATAATCCAGCATGAAAATCCTGCAACTGTGTAAAAAGTTTCCATACCCGTTGAAAGACGGAGAGGCTATTGCGGTCACCTACCTGGCCCGCGCCTTTGCAGAACTGGGGTGCGAGGTGACGCTCCTGGCCATGAATACCAGCAAACACTGGTTCGATACGGGCGAGCTACCGCATGACTTCGATCATTACGCGGCCATCCACACCGCTTATGTCGATAATCGTATCCGGCCCTGGCCGGCCCTGCGCAGCCTGTTCAGCCAGCGGTCCTACCACATCGAGCGCTTTGAAGAAGCGGCGTTTGCCGACCTGCTCACCACGCTGCTGCAGCAAGTGCCTTTCGACGTGGTGCAGCTGGAGTCGGTCTATCTAGCGCCGTATATTCCCATTATCCGTCAGTATTCCTCGGCCAGTATTGTGTTGCGTGCCCACAACGTGGAACACGAAATCTGGGAGCGCGTCGCGGCCAACGGTCACCCCCTGAAAAAGTGGTATCTGGAAAAAATAACGCCGCGCCTGAAACAGTACGAGATCAAAAACCTGAACAACTACGACCTGCTCGTTGGCATCACCGCCCGCGACGTGGAACGGTTCCGGCAATTGGGTCTGCGCCAGCCGACCACGGTAACCCCCATCGGACTGGACTGTCGCGGCTACCGGCCGGACTACACGAGTTTCCAACGGCCGCTGAGCCTGTCCTTCATCGGCTCGCTGGATTGGATGCCCAACCAGGAGGGTCTGCGCTGGTTCCTGGACCGGGTGTGGACGCCGCTGCTGGCGCCGCAGTTTCCGGAACTGACTTTCCATATTGCCGGCCGGACGGCCCCCGACTGGTTGCGCCGCCTGCGCATGGAGCGCGTCCATTTTCACGGGGAAGTGGCCAGCGCCCCCGATTTTCTGAACCAGCATTCGGTGATGGTGGTACCCCTGCTTTCCGGGGGGGGCATGCGGGCTAAAATTCTGGAAGGCATGGCGGTCGGCAAGGTCGTTTTGTCGACCCGGATCGGCATGGAAGGCATTGGCGCCCGGCACCAGCAGGAGGCATTACTGGCCGATACGCCCGCGGAATTCGCCGCCGCCCTGCGCTGGTGCTACGCGCAGTCGACCGGACTGGCGGACATGGGACATCGGGCGCAGGCCTTCTGTACCGAACACTACGACAACCTGGAAGTGGGCCGCCACCTGCTGCAAACCTACCGGCAACTGGTGGGCACGTCGCCGGCACTGAGCGCGGAATCCTGGTAGACGCAGCGTTAAACTTGCTATGGAGTGGCGGTAACGGGCTATTTTTGCCGGCAAACAAACATGATGCAAAAATACTGCTCCCTTTGGCTGACTGCCGCGCTGGCCTGTTTCGTGCTGGCCAGCGCCTCCGGACGAAATACGTCAGCCCCTGCCGCTGATATTTTCCCCCTTCTCGGGTTCATTAGTCCGCCGGATACCTTCACCGCCACCCTGACCCTGTCCGATTCGGTGATTTGTCCCGGTGAATGCGTACGCCTGACCATCGGCAGCCTGCCGCCCGGAGTCAGTACCATGATCCTGCTGCCGCCCGGCGGCCAACCGGACCCCACCCAGCCGGGCGTGCTGTGTTTTCCGCAACCGGGTCAGTACACGGTGACGCTGCGGGCCGAAAAAGCCGGCGATTCCACGCAGTTCGTGTCCCAGGTGTTGAAGGTAATGGCCATGAGCGACCGGTTTCCCAACGCTTTCACGCCCAATGGAGACGGGGTGAATGACACCTACCAGCCCCTTTTCGTTTGCCCGGTCATCACCACCAACTTCGCCGTGTATAATCGCTGGGGGGAAAAGGTATTCGAGAGCCGGGATCCGCAGGCCGCCTGGGACGGCCTGGTCGACGGTGAACCCGCCCCGTCCGATGTATACGGTTGGCGGCTGGAGTACGAAGCCCTGCGCGATAACCAGCGGCAGACCATCACCACGAAAGGAGAAGTGACCCTGTTGCGATGAACTATTCCCTCCGGGCGCCTGCCGGTGGATGGCGGTGGGTGTTCTTTATCATTATTTTGCTCTATGGCCTGGTGTATACGCCGTACGGGACCAACGAAACCGATGGCGGTTTCCTGACTGGCCTGGCCTGGCAGGTGCTGCAGGGCAAAGTCCTCTACCACGATCTGGTGTACGTCCGTCCGCCCCTGCCGGTCTGGCTCCGGGCCCTGCAACTGCACTGGCTGCCCAGCACCTGGGCCATCCTGGGAGAACGCTGGATTTTTTACGTACAGGTAGGCCTGTACAGTTGGCTGGCCGCCGCCACGCTGACGGCAGGGCGTAGTCGCTGGCAGCTGGCGGCCTTTGGTTTCGTGGTATCGGTGCATTGCTACCCGGCCGCCGCCTGGCATACCGTGGATGGCGTTCTGTTTGCCGTAGTGGCGGCGTGGCTGCTGTTCAAAAGGCCGGGCCGCTGGGGGCCGCTGGGGGCAGGCGCGGCACTCTTTGCCGCTTTGCTGTGCAAGCAGTCCTTTTATCCCCTGCTCGTATTCGCCCCGGTAGCCGCTTATTTTTCGGAGCAGCGCTGGCGGGCAGTGGCTTGGCTGCTCGCCGGGTTTTCGGCATGTGCGGCCTTGTTTTTCAGCTATTTATACCAAAACGACCTGATTGCGGGCTTTTTGCGCCTGACCAGCGGAGCGGTCAGTAACGGACAGGCCTGGCAGCACGGTGTACTCGATTATTTTCGGGTGCAGCCGATGCTGGTGATCTTATCGGGATTGCTGCTGCTTCCGGTGGCCGACTGGTTCCGGCGGAAACAAAACGCGGGCCTTGCGCGGCTGGGCTGGCTGGTCTGGTTGTCCCTGCTGATCGGTAGTTATGGGTTCGCCGTCTGGCGGAATCAGGATTTTACGCCGCCTTTTGCGCAGTCGCGCTTGTTATTTTGGCTAGCCGCTACGTACTGGACCGGTTTTATTTTTCAAAAAAAAGCAGACAGTTCGGCCGCATTCCCACCGGCCTTTGGCTTCTTACTGGCGGTTTCCTGGTGTGCGGCGGTGAGCTGGGGCTATAATCTGCCCATCCTGTTCGCTACGCCCGGCGTGTGGGCGGCTATGCAGATCAGTAGTCAGCTCTTTGCAGGGGCTGGCACTGTAGAGCAAAGCAGCCGGCTGCGCTGGGGCACTGCGCTGGCCCTGGCAGCCCTGTTGGGAGTTTTCCGCTGGGGCTACGCATTTGTGTACCGCGATGGACGGCGTAGTGCGATGACCGAACCTTTGGGGAGCATTTTTCCGGCCCTCGCCGGTATTCGTTCCGATCCGGAGACGGCGGCTTTGTACCGCGATCTGCGCAGCCTGGTGGAACGCTATGGTCCGCATTGCAAGACGCTGCCGGCATTTCCGCAAGCCAATTTTCTGACCAATACTGCATCACCGCTACCGCTCGACTGGGTGGTCATGCGGGAAATGAATGCCGATAGTGCGTTGGTGGTAAATGCTTTACGTCAAAATAAACCGGTTCTTTTGATTGAAAAACGCTACCTGACAGCCATCGAAACCGACCCCCAGCTGGCGCTGGTACGCAGTATGATGCGGGAGGCCACCCGGCTGGAAGAAACGCCCTTTTTTCTGGTCATGCAGTACGGTGGCCCGGCAGCAGATTGATGAATAATTGAATAAGCGGGCTATTTTTGCAAGTGCGTAGGGTAGGCCCCCTCCTACTCCCCCATGAAGGGGGAGGGTACATCGAGCGGAGCGGCCGGATAGCTCATAATTCATAATTCATAATTCATAATTCTCTCTCCCTCTCACCGATTTAAATCCATTTTTTGATGAAATACTGCTTTGCACTGCTGTGCTTGTTTTTAGTTGGCCAGGCTGCTTTCGCCCAATCGGCTGCGCCGGCGCCGGTGCGCGAGGCGACCAATAAGCCCCAGGACCCGGTGCTGGGCCCCAAGGAATCCGAATTGAAATACTTTTCGACCCGCCTGCTCCGGCTGCGCCAGGCCTTCGAAGCCAATGACGCCCATTCGGTCTCCGCTTACCATTCGACGGTCCTGACGGCCATGCGTGAAGCCATCGATGTGCGCAGCCGGCAGCCGGCCACGCTGCCGGACGCAGCGACGGATCTGGAAAAAATGCAGCGCATTTTTGCGGCCTTCGAGGCCTTCATCGGTTTCGACGTGGCCACGCCGGATGAGTCGGCCGCGAAGTTGGTGATGCTGGAAAAATTTCAGCAGGTAATGCAAAATCAGTACGATGCGCTGAAAATACAGGTGACAGCGCAGCGTAAAAATTAGGAGCGGTAGGCCCTACAGATCGATACCCAACACCAGACCGGTGCGGTAGTACTGTTTGCCGAAAAAACTGGTCACCACATCGATGCGCAACATGCGAAATGCTCTAAAACCGATGTTCTCGAAACCGAAGTTGGCTTCCCAATAGGGCAGCTGGTAGGGATAAGTGGGATCGTTGGTTGGCTGTTCGGCATAGTAGATACCGGCGCCCAGCACCTCTTTCCAGTTTAGTTTGCGCAGTCCGGGGATTTTATCCAGCAGCCAGCCCTGCAGGTGATGCTGCAGGTGGGCTTCCACAAATGGTTGATCGGTACTGAAGGCGTAGTAGGGCAGTTGCAGAAAACTGGTGTGGTAAATGGTCGGTTTCCCAAATATGGTCTGGTTGCCCATTGGGTGATAGAAATCCATGAAACCCAGGCTGTTATTGTGCAGAAACAGGCCGCCGGTCACGTTCAGGTCGGTGAAGCCTCCCAGCCCCCAGCGGAGGTTCTCCTTGCGGATCTCTGCCTGCGCGAAGTCGTAGTCCGCCGTGCTGCCGCCGATGCCGGGTATGGCTTTGCGGTAACGGAGGTAGAGATCGGGCCACTTGCTCTCTTCATATACCCGGAATTTCGGATAGGTGCTGTAGGTCTGTCCCGGGCGCAGGCGGACTTCCAGGCCCAGCGTGAAACTGCGCGGAAATCCGACCCGGCCCGGCGGCTCGGTGACCAGGGTGTAAGGCCGGTTGGAGGTGTAATCGTGATCGTTTTTTTTGTACCAGCTCATGCTGTCGTTGTTCACCAGTTCCCGGCGGTCGGCCCATTCGGCGCTGGTGCGCAGGCGCAGGCCCGGCCACAGCATCCGGCTGAACTCGCCGTGTACAAACGCTTTCTCATACAGCTTCATGTAGTTGCGCTTATCGATCAACGAATAGAGCATATTGTAGAAAGTGGCAATGGGTTTGCGCTCGTTGAAATGCTCGGCGAGCAACCCACCCGACAATTCGGCCCGCGTGTAGTGCACACTCTCGAACCGGTGTTCCAGCTGCAGACCTCCACGCAGTCGTTTTTCGCTCAATCCGTAGTTGATCAGGCCTTTCACGCGCCAGAAACGGGTGTGCTGATCGTCGCTGTAATGCGTCCATTCCGGCTGTAGATTGGGCGTCCGGCCCTGCACGGTATTGAATTGCATCCAGAACAGTGCCGGCTGGGTGCGAAACGAAGTGCGGCGGTAAGAGTCCTGCCATCGATACCCCGACAGCAGGATACGGATGGGTTTGAATTTGTTACTCCGCCGGTCAATGCTGTCTAAGTAGGTTTCCGATTTCCAAATCAATTGCAGGCTGTCTTTTTTCACGTAATCCCCCGCTTCATCAGCGGTGAGCGGCATGGGCCGGGTGGCCAGCCAATAGCTGGAATCGTATTCGCTGGCACTTTTTTCGATTTTGAAGGTCTCCTGGTCGAAGAAACCGGCTTTGAAAGTCGGGTGCAGGTCGTAGTTAGAAAAAACGCCGTTGAAAAATCCGCTGATCTTGAAGCCGAACATGCCGAATTTGAAACTGGTGACCTGGGTCAGCAGGCGCCAGGTATCGGGTTTTTCGACCGGCACAAACTCCTGCTGGATACGCAGGGTATCGAGGGCGGGCTGCTTAATGGCGGCGCCGTTGAGGATTAGATCGGCGCCGGCCAGGTTCCATTGCTCGTCCACCACGTACAGATAACCGCCGAATGTCGGGTCGGCCGGGCGCTTGGGCCGCAGTTCGATTTTGCAAATATCGTAGCCGTTCTTATCTTGATAGCGGCCCAGGAAACGGAAATTATAGTACGAAAAAGCATTGTCGGCCAGGGGTGAAAGAATTTCCCGCTCAATTTCCAGCCGTTCATCGTACAGGTTAAAAT